>JAJYMP010000426.1 GCA_021786915.1 Chloroflexota bacterium | reverse complement strand
TCTGCCGGATCCTCCGCGCCGAGTCGGCCGTCCCGATCGTGATGCTCACCGCGCGTGACAGCGAGGTCGACAAGGTGGTCGGCCTGGAGCTGGGCGCCGACGACTACGTCACCAAGCCGTTCTCGCCGCGCGAGCTGGTGGCGCGGATCCGGGGCATCTTCCGGCGGGCCGAGCGCATGGCGGCACCGTCGGCCCAGGATCAGGCCATCGGCACCGCGGCGCCGCCGCCCGTCAGCCTCGGCCGGGTGCAGGTGGACATCGCCGGCCACCGGCTCCTGCGCGAGGGCAAGCCCGTCCCCGTCAAGCCCAAGGCGTTCGAGCTGCTCGCGTTCCTGCTCCGCAACCCGGGCCAGGTGTTCACCCGCGACCAGCTCCTTGAGCACGTCTGGGGCTACGACTACGCGGGCGAGACCCGCACGGTCGACGTCCACGTCCACTGGCTCCGCGTGGAGGTGGAGGAGGATCCCGGTGTGCCTGCGCTCCTCCAGACGGTGCGCGGGGTGGGGTACGTGCTCCGGCGCGACTGACGGCGGTCCGCCACTGCGTGCCGCTCCGCCCGAACGCGTCGCCCCGGCCGGCGTGCCGCTCCGCCGGCGTGCCGCTCCGCTGAGTCAGGTCCGACTCGTCACGCGCGCGTCGCCGCACGACCGACCCGACGAACGGTCCCCTAGAGCCGGGCGGCACGCATGGCCACGCGGCTGCTGAGTCTGACCTGACTCAGCAGCGGGGCGAAGGGGCACCGGGTCGGCAGGGGACGCAGGGGGAGACCGGTTCGGCAGCGGACGCAGGGGGACACGCATCAGCGGCGGACAGGCCGGGTGGTACAGGCCTGGCGGGGCGCATCTGGCTCGGGCGAAGGCGTGGACCGCCCTTTCGCGTGCGCCCTTTGCGCGCCCGTGGGAACATCCACGCCATGACGAGCACGACGACCGGCCGGCCCGACGATGTCCACGCCTACATCGAGCGCGTCGGCTACCGCGAGCCCGGCATCCTCGCCCGGCTGCGCGCCGAGACTGCGGCCCACCCCCAGGCCGGCATGCAGATCGCGCCCGAGCAGGGCGCCCTCCTCACGCTGCTCACCGAGCTCGTGGGCGCTCGCCGCTGCCTCGAGATCGGCACGTTCACTGGGTACTCGTCGCTGGCCGTGGCGCTCGCGCTGCCGCCCGACGGCCTGCTGCTGTGCTGCGACGTCTCGGACGAGTTCACCCAGACCGCGCGCCGATACTGGGCCGACGCCGGCGTGGCCGACCGCATCGAGCTGCGCCTCGGCCCTGCCGTGGAGACGCTCGACGCGCTGCTCGCCGCGGGCGCCGAGGACACGTTCGACCTCGCGTTCATCGACGCGGACAAGCCCGGCTATCCCGACTACTGGGACCGCAGCCTGCGGCTCGTGCGCCGCGGCGGGCTGATCGTCCTGGACAACATGCTCTTCCACGGGCGCGGGGTGAACCCCGCGCCGGGCGACGAGAGCGGAACCGCGATCCACGCGATGAACGACGCCATCGCGGCCGACGGGCGGGTCACCTACGTGCTGCTCGGCATCGCCGACGGGATGACGATCGCCCGGCGGCGCTAGCGGCGGCACTAGCCGCGACGATCGGGGGTTCCGCGCCCCCAGAACGGCCGTCAGGCCTTGGCCAAGATCCGCTCGATCACCTCGGCCGCGTCCTCGCCCGCGTCGATCGCCTCCTCGAGGATCGAGTAGAGGTCGCGGAACTTGATCACCTCGAGCGGGTCGAGGCGGTCCTTGAACAGGCGTCCGATCGCGCTGCGGGACACCTGGTCGGCCTTGTGCTCCAGTTCGTGGACGGTCGCCAGATGGGCCGCCAGGTCCTTGCCGGACTCGAGCTTCCGGAGCGCGTCGAGCAGCTGCGATGCCTGCGCGGTCAGGATGCCGACCATCTCGCGGCACTCGTCGGTGGGCTGCACCACCCCGTAGATCTGGAACGTCTCGGCCGCTGCCTGGATGTTGTCCACCACGTCATCGAGGTGTGTCGTCAGCTCGTGGATGTCCTCGCGGTCGAAGGGCGTCGTGAACGATCGCTCGAGGCGGCCCAGCAGCTCGGTGTCGATCTGGTCGCCGCGCTTCTCGAGCGCCTGGATCTCGGCGATCCGCTCGTCGAGCCGGTCGTAGGAGACCACGAGGTCCTCGAGATTGCGGGCGGCGGCGAGCAGGTTCTCGCCGTCCTCGATGAACAGTCCGAAGAACTTCTCGTCGTGCGGGATCAGGCGGACCATCGGTGGCCTCCGGCTTCTGGCGAAAGGCGGGTTGCGGTCGGGGAGGGGAGCGCGCTCATCTGATGCCAGCCGCGGTGAGGACGATCCAGGCGAGCGCACCGACCGTTGCCGATGCCGGGATCGTCAGGACCCACGCGACGAGGATGCGGCGGGCGACGCCCCAGCGCACGCCGCGCACGCCCTTGCTCGAGCCGACGCCCATGATCGCGCTGGAGATGACGTGGGTGGTCGAGACGGGCATCCCGAAGTGCGCGGCGCCCAGGATCACCGAGGCCGCGGTCGCCTCGGCGGCGAACCCGTGGATCGGCTCCAGCTCGACGACTCGGTGGCCCATGGTGTGCATGATCCGCCAGCCGCCGGTGGCGGTTCCGAGGGACATCGCCGTCGCCGCGATGACGATCACCCAGACCGGCACATCGTTGGCGGGCAGGACCCCGGCCGAGAACAGCGCGAGCGTGATGATGCCCATCGTCTTCTGCGCGTCATTGCTGCCGTGGGCGAACGCCATGTAGGCGGCGGAGAAGACCTGGAGCCGCCGGAAGCCGCTCGCCATGGGCCTGCGGCGCGCGTGGCGGAAGATCCACAGCAGCGCGACCATCAGCACGAACGCGCCGATGAAGCCGATCATCGGCGAGGTGACCAGCGGGAAGATCACCTTGGTGATGATCCCGTCCCACTTGAAGGCGCCGGTCCCGACGGCGATGGCGGTGGCGCCCAGCAGGCCGCCGATCAGGGCGTGGCTCGAGGAGCTCGGCAGGCCCAGCCACCAGGTGATCATGTTCCAGGCGATGGCGCCCAGGAGTGCCGCCGCGACGATCACGTTGGTGGTCGTGCGGTCGTCGACCAGGCCCGCGCCGATCGTCTTCGCGACCGCGGTTCCCGCGAAGGCGCCGAAGAAGTTGAAGAACGTGGCCATCAGGAGCGCGTACTCGGGGCGCAGGGCGCGCGTGGCGACGGAGGTCGCGATGGCATTCGCGGTGTCGTGGAAGCCGTTGATGTAGTCGAAGACCACGGCCAGCGCGATCACGGCGACCAGCATCAGCGTGACGTGTTCGATGGCCTGGGCACCTCGGGTCGCGCGTGACGGGCGGACGCAGCGCGAGCATACGGGCGCGACCGGTGGTTGCGACGTTAACGCTGTGTCAACTTCGCGGCGGCTTCGGCTTCGGTCCGCCCCGTCAGACTTCGGGCCGGTTGAACGTTCCGGTGCCGCGCTGCGTCAGGTAGCGTCACAATGGCGCTGCTGCTGCGAGGACAAGTGGGGGACGTGGCCATCACCGAGGGGACACGCGATCGGGCGGCGGACGCTCGGCGCGAGGCGTTCGTGCGCCATCTGCAGGCATCGCTGGACCAGTCCTATGCGCTGGCCGCGGCGATCCTGGGCGACCGCGCGGAGGCCGAGGAGGCCACGCACGACGCGGTGTGCCACGCCTGGGCCGGCATCGACGGGCTCCGCGACCCCGACCGCGTCGAGGCCTGGTTCACGCGCATCCTCGTCAACGCGTGTCGCGACCGGTTGCGGCGCCGCAGGGTGCGGCCGGCCGGGGTCGCGCTCGACGGCGATGCCGCCGGGTTCGCCACCGAGGATGCCTACGACCGCCTGGTGACCGACGACGAGCTCGGCCAGGCGCTCCGACGCCTCTCGCCGGACCACCGCGCCGTGGTCGTCCTGCGGTTCTGGGCCGACCTCCCGATCGAGGAGATCGCCGCCCGCACGGGCGACCGCGCCGGGACCGTCAAGTCGCGCCTCCACTACGCGCTCTCGAACCTGCGGGCGGCCTGGGACCGCGCCGACGCCGACCGGAGGGCCGGACGATGACGAACGAGCGGTTCGATCCGGAGGTCGACGGGGAGCTCGGCCCCGAGTTCGAGCGCGACCTCCGCGCCACCCTGGACGATCTGATGTCCCGTCCGGCGCCGGCGACCCTGCGGGCGCGCGTCGAGCGGACGCTGGCGACGGGGCGGGACGGCACGCGCCCGCAGCGGCGTCTTCGGCTCGGATGGCTGATCGGGGCGCTCGTCGCAGCAGTTCTCGTCGTCGCCCCGCTGGCCATGAGCCTCGCGAACCGCCAGCCGGGTGTCGTCGGCCAGGCCACGCCGAGCGTCGCGCCCGTCGGGTCGCCGACGCCGTCGGCCGACGTCTCCTCGTCCCCGGACGTCGGCAGCCCGTCGGCGTCGCCCACCGGGCCGACTGCCGACCAGATCGGCCTGCCCGTGGTCAACGTGTCGGCGGACGTGGTGCGCAAGACGCGGGTCGACAGCACGCAGACGGGGGCCCGGGACGGCGGCCCGCTGACAGGTCCCTACCTCTATCAATGGCCGGTGGGCGGAACCGGCGCCTCGTCCATCACCGACCTCGGCGGCGGCTCGGTCCGCATCATCGATCCCGGCACCCTACCCATCGGGCGCGACGAGGCGATCGCGGCCTTCGCCCACGACAGCAGCTGGATGGCGATGGTCGTCACGCCGTCGAACCTCAACGACTGCCGGTCCCACGCCACCATCCCGATGCCCTGGCGCATCCAGGTCGCGCCGATGGGCCCCGACGGGCTGCCGGCCGGCGCCTGGCGGGAGATCGCGTCAGGCACTGAGCAGTCGACGTTCGCGCCGTTCGCGGAGGCGGCTACGATGCCCGACTGCGCGTACGCCTACCCGCCCGTGATCAGCCTGCACGATGACCTCCTCGCGTGGTCGTCATCGTCGGGGCCGGCGCTCGACGCCGGCAGCAACGTGGCGGTCGTCTCCCTGGCAACTACTGGAACGGTCTCCTCCTATCGGACAGCGACCCGCGTGGTGGAGCTGGATGTCTCCGAGCAGGCAGTGGCTTGGGTCGAATCCACGAACTTGCTCATCCCGTCAGGACCTCATGCGTGGAAGGTGATGGAGGCGCGTCTCCCCGAGGGGACGCCGTCGCCTGTCGACATCGGTGTGTCGCCGACTGACACTTTCGTGCCGCAGATGGCGCTCGATGGAACCGCGATCATCGCCCAGTACCAGGATGCCCTGGCCAAGGAGACGGTCGTTCGCGTCGATGGGGGGCGCACTGAGACGCTCAGCCCGGACGGTGGCCCCGCGTCATGTGGCCGGATCGTGGCCGCGGACCGCGGCCGTGTCGTCCTCACCTGCTTCATCCCCTGGACGCAGCCCGACGGCACCGATTCCAGCTGGGCGCTACTCGCGGTCTGGACCGCGGCAGATGGGCTGCGCGCCGTCGCGCTGGATGGGCGGGTCCCGTCACTTCCGCCGGAAGTGTCCAGCACGGGTGACTGGATCACCTGGTACGCGATCGACTTCGCGGCGTCCACGGCTTCCGGGAACGATCAGGGCACGGTGTTCGGCGACCAGATGGCGATCCCGATCGACGCGCTCGCGGCGCCGCAGGCCCCGACGGAAGTCACACTGACCCCGGCCGCGTCCCTGGCGCCCTACGTGTCGATGCCCGTGGTCTCGGTGCCCGGTCTTCTCCCACCGGCCACGCTGATCCCCGACCCGTGGTCCCCGCATGAGGGCGGACCGCCCCAGGGACCGTTTGTCGAGACCGGCTATACGCGAACGGGGATCGAAGTGGCCGACGCGACTGGCGCCTCGGTGCGCGTGATCACGCCGCCGCTGCTCTCAGGCGAGGCAATCGACTCGTTCGTGTCGAGCCCGGGCTGGCTTGCGATCGTCACGTCGAAGCCGGGCCGCACGTGCGGCATCGGACCCGATCCAACGTACATCGCGTGGCGCGTCCTCGCGGTCGCGCTCGGCGGCGATGGGACGCCGACCGGCGCGTACAGGGCCGTTGCAAGCGGCACCTCGAACGTGGGGTTCGTCGCTCCGGGCAGCCAGGGCATGACCTGCCCGCTTCCGCAGGCACCCGTGCTCGCGATCTCCGGCAACCGACTGGCGATCGCGCTGCCAGCCGAGAGGACTCACGGCTCGGCTGTCGAGGTGCGACTGCTGAACGCGAAACCCGGCCTGGACTGGATCGGCCAGTACGCGGCGACGCAGCAGGTCCTCTTCCTCGCCGTGTCAGACGCGGCGGTGGCCTGGGTCGAGTCGGCGAACGGGCTCGGCAACAACAACCAGTCCGCATGGTCGGTCTGGGAGGCGCGCTTCGGCGAGAGGGCCGCCGCCGCGGTGCCGATCGGCGAGACGGCGAGTGGCGCCCACGTCGCGCCGGGCATCCTGCTCGACGGCACCGCGGTCCTCGCCTCGCGCGACCAGTTCGCCGCCGGCCGCGGCTCAGAT
>JAJYMP010000235.1 GCA_021786915.1 Chloroflexota bacterium | reverse complement strand
CGAACTCCTGGGTCTTCTGGTTGTAGATCGACAGGCCGGTCACGTCGGACGGCAGCAGGTCGGGCGTGAACTGGATTCGGCGGAAGGTGCAGCCGAGGCTCCGGGCGATGGACTTGGCGAGCACGGTCTTGCCCGTTCCCGGCACATCCTCGATCAGGAGGTGGCCCCGGCACAGGAGCGCAACCAGCGCGAGGCGCACCTCCTGGTGCTTGCCCACGATGACCCGCTCGACATTGTCGAGGACCCTGTCGCCGATGGTTGCGATGCTGCCCATTGGACTCCCGTCGTGATGGCGGCCACGCCGCGTGCTCCCTCTGGAGCCGAGGACTGGCCCGAGAACCTCCCCCGGGCGCCGCTCCACGGGAACGGGGGACGACGCCGTGTGACTGCCGGGAGTGTACGGCGCGTGGCAGAAACCGGTTCTCCCCGCGCGGGCCTCGGACGTTGCCGGCACGATGCCGGTGACGACGGCGGGCGCCCCATCCGTGTTCCATGCCGCGTCCCGCGGCGGTGGCCCGCTCAGCCGCGGAACAGTGTCAGCGCCCCGACCCAGAGCACCATCAGGCAGCCGATCGCGGCCATCGCGGCCAGGAACGCCTCGCCGCCCGCGAACGAGGCGGCGGCGACCACCGCGAACAGGCCGGCCATCACGAGCGCGACCGCGGCCATGCCGATCCGCTCGAGCAGGGGCCGCCGACGGGCCGCTGCAGACCGGTCCGGCTCCCCGGGAGGATTCGGGAGATCATCCACGGGCCCAGCCTACAGGCCCGCTCAAGCCCGCGCCTACGGGCGCCCGTACAGCGCGAAGTACTGGGCGAGCAGATTCCCGGCCAGCGGCGCCGCCCGTTCCCCGCCCCTGCCGCCCTGCTCCACGACCACCGCGATGGCGACCTTCGGGTGGTCCACCGGCGCGAATCCGATGAACCACGAGTTCGGCTCGCCGGTCCCGCCGAGCTGCGCCGTTCCGGACTTGCCGGCGGTGGGGATCCCGGGCACGGCCGCGCCAGTGGTGAACAGCCGCCCAAGGTCGCCCTCGACCGCCTGCTCCATCGCCTGCTTGATCGCCCCCGCGTCCTCGGACGAGAGCACCCGGCGCCAGGTGTCGGGGCCGATCGTCCTGGCGCCGGACGAGGTTCCGGTGAGCGCCGTCACGAGGTGGGGCTTCATCAGCCAGCCGTCGTCGGCGACCACGCCCGCCACCAGCGCCATCTGCAGCGGCGTCACGACCGCCTCGCCCTGCCCGAACGCCGCGGATGCGAGCTCGGCGTCGTCGGCGAACCCACCGGGCGCCGGGCCCTGCCCATTGGTGAGCCGGCTGGGCGCGGTGGGCAGGTCGAACGGGAGGGGCTGCCCGAAGCCCAGCTTCGACGCCTCCGCAACGAACCGCGCGCCACCGATCTGGATGCCCGTCAGGGCGTACCAGATGTTGCAGCTCACCTCGGTGGCGCCGTAGAGGTCGAGCGCACGGCCGTCGGTCTGGGGGTGGTGGCCGTCCGTGATCCGGAAACCGTCCACGAGGAGCCCGGCCTTCTCCGCCGCGGGCTGCTGCGGGTAGGTCGTGGACGGGGTGATGGCGCCGCTGTCGAGCCCGGCGATCGCGGTGACGATCTTGAGTACGCTTCCGGGCACGTACTGGCCCAGCGTGGCGCGCGGGAGCAGCGGCAAGTCCTTGTTGGCCTGGAGCGCCTTCATCGTGGCGGCCGCGGTCGCAGGATTGGCGATGGCGGATGCGTTGAACGTGGGGGTCGACGCGAGGGCCAGCACCTCGCCCGTCGTCGGGTCGAGCATCACGACCGCGCCGCGGTCGGTCCCGAGGCCGGCCACGGCAGCGCGCTGGAGCCGCAGGTCGAGCGACAGCTGGAGGCCCAGCACCTGGTTGGCATTGGGGAACAGCTTGCCGGTCAGACCGGCCAAGGGGTCGCCGGTGGTCAGCCCGAGCAGCTGCGCGTTGTAGGCGCGCTCGAGGCCGGCCGTGCCGAACTGGGCGGACGCATAGCCCACCACGTCGCTCACGCTGGGATCGCGGTACTGGCGCTGCGCCTCGCCGTTCTTGTCGCGCACGCTGCGCGCGAGCCAGGTGCCGTTGCGGTCGACGATCGTGCCCCGCAGGGTCCGCCGGGCGGCGGCGATGACCGACGGGTTGTCCGCCCGGGTCGAGAGCCGCTGCGCCTCGATGACCTGCCACCAGCCCGCGCCTGCGGCGAGGACCGCGAAGGCCAGCACCAGCGCGATCCCGGTCCGGACGATGTTGGCGCCGACTGGCCGGGCGCCGCGGGCGGAGGAGCCGGGCGTCGTCGACCAGCCGGAGGTCTCCACCGGCGAGGGCTCGCGGCCCTCGGCGTCGTCGAGCGCCCACCCCCGGCCCTCGTCCTCGTCCCAAGGCTCGCGCGGGGTCGGGGGCTCGGCCGTCATCGCGCCCTCCTCCGCCCCGGCAGGCCGAACCGGCGTCGCCGTTTCGGCGGGGGCGGCGGCACGGCCCCGCGGTCGGAGAGCGCCAGCAGCAGCCCCACCGCGAGCGCGTTGGCGAGCAGCGACGACCCGCCGTACGAGATGAGCGGCAGCGTGATCCCGGTCAGCGGGATGAGCTTGAGGTTGCCGGCCGCGATGATGAACGCCTGGATCCCGATCACCAGCGAGAGCCCGGCCGCGAGCAGCGCCCGGAACTCGTCCTGGGCGGTCGCCGCGATCCGCAGCCCGCGCTCCACGATCACCAGGTACAGCCCGAAGATCGCGAGCAGGCCCACGAGGCCCAGCTCCTCGCCGAGCGCCGCGAGCGGGTAGTCGGTGTGGACGGCCGGCACGGGCAGGTGGCCGGCGATCGTCGGCAGGCCCGCACCCAGCCCCACGCCCAGCAGCCCGCCGCGGGCGAAGGCGTACAGCGCCTGGACGGTCTGGAAGCCGCTGCCCAGGGGGTCGCGGAACGGGTCGAGCCAGTTGTCGACGCGCTGCTGGACGTGGCCGAACAGCTGGTACAGCACGAACGAGCCGGCGAGGAACAGGATCATCCCGCCGACCACGAACGACAGGCGCCCGGTGGCCACGAACAGCAGGGCCAGGAACACGGCGAAGAACAGGAGGGCGGCGCCGAGGTCGCCCTGGACCACGACGACGCCCAGCGCGATGGCCCACATGGCCACCATCGGAGCGAGGTACGGGATGGGCGGCAGGCGCAGCGGGCCGATCCTGGTGCTCTCCTCGGCCAGCAGTGAGCGGTTCTCCGAGAGGTAGGCCGCGAGGAACACGACCAGGATCACCTTGAGCAGCTCGGACGGCTGCCCGCTGACTGGCCCGATCGAGAGCGTCAGCCGCTCCCCGTTCACGTCCGTGCCGAACACGAACGTCATCGCCAGCAGCGCGACGCCCGCCGCCGCCCAGGTGTACTTGTAGGCTCGGAGCCAGTGGTCCGAGCGCACCAGCAGCGCCAGCGTCGTGATCACGGAGAGCGAGATCAGCAGCCACAGCAGCTGGAGCTGGCCGAGGCGCAGCTCGAACGACCCCAGCGACTGCGTGACGAGGTCCTGCGGCAGCCGCTGCATGAGGAGCAGGCCGATGCCGCCCAGCATCGCGACGGCAGGCAGCAGGACCTGGTCGGTGCGGCGCCCGGCGAGCACGAACACGATGTGGACGACGAGGAGCGCCCCGAGATAGACGCCCAGCCCGCGGGGATCGGGCGGGGCGAACCCGAACGCGCCCAGCTTCTCGCCGCCGGCCTGCGCCTTGAGCCAGTGCTCGGTCGCCCCCAGCGATGCCCCGCCGACGAGGAGCGCCATGGCCACGATGGCCAGCAGGCCGAACTCGACGGGGCGGGCGCGCGGCCGGATCCGAGGCAGCTGCCTCGCCGTCGGGCGCGCCTGCGCAAGCGCGCTCACGAGCGGCCCCGGTCGAGGCGGAAGCGCACCTCGCCGATCTGCAGCTGGTCGCCGAACCCGAGCGCGGTCGGCCCTGCCGCCAGCACGCCGTTCACGTAGGTGCCGTTGGTGCTGCCGCGGTCCTCCACGTACCAGACCCGGCCCCGGAACGTCAGGACCGCGTGCTCGGTCGACGCGAACGGGTCGTCCACGATCACGGTGTTCGTGAGGTCGCGCCCCAGCGTGGTGACCGCGTCGAGCGGATACGAGGCGCCGGGCGCTGGCTCACCGCGCGGCGAGGCCAGCACGACCAGGCGCCCCAGCTCGACCGGCCCGCGAGCGGCGGTGCGGAGGTCGCGGAGCAGGACCCTGGCCACCGCGAACAGGAAGAGGTAGATCAGCCCGAGGAACAGCAGGCGCAGGACCCAGAGCGCCAGGACGAAGCCGTCCACGGTCAGCGGGGCAGCTGCTCGACAACCACGACGACGTCGCCGATCTGGAGGCGGTCGCCGGGGCCGAGGACGATCTCGTCGACGCGGATCCCGTTCACCCGGGTGCCGTTGGTGCTGCCGAGGTCCGTGTACACCAGCGTGCCGTGTCGGGCCTGGAAGCGGCCATGGTGCCGCGAGACGCGGCTGTCGGCGATGACGAGCCCGTTGTCGGGCGCCCGGCCCAGGGTGAGCGGCTCGCCCTCGACGCGGACCTCGCGCTCCCGGCGGCCGGGCTCCAGGACTCGCAGCAGGGCGCGGCTGGGGGGCGGCGGCGCGGGTCGCACGGCGTACGGCCGATCGCCGGCCCGGAGCCCGTGATCGAGCGCGGGCTGGGGCGCGAACGCTGGCGTGTCCACCGGCACGGGATCGGCTATCGAAGCCGCGAGCGGCGGCCACGCCTCCTCGAACGACACGGGAGGCGGCGCGGGCGCCGCCTCAGGCCCTGGACCAGTGGGCGCCGGCTCGTCCACCGGTGCGGGTGCAACGGCATGCGGTGCAGCGAAGAGCAGAGGCGCGTCATCCACCGGTCCGTCGGGCGCCGCCGTCGACCGGGCCGCGCCATCGCTCGCATCGACCTCCACCCGGCCGAGCTCAACGGACGGGTCGGCGACCACGCTGACCATCGGCCGTGCGGCCAAGTGGTAGGCGTGCAGTCTCGCGAACGCCAGCGCCTGGTCCGCCAACCACACAGCGAGCGCCTCGAAGCCGCCGGACCGGCGGGCGAGGTCGTCGAGATCGGAGGGGTGGAGCCGGACGCGGTACCGGTGGGGTACGGTGGTCGAGGCGCCGCGACCCGTCCGGCCCGCCTCCATCGCGCGCTCTACGCGGCGCTCCACCTGAACGGCCTGGAGGCGCGACCGGAACAACCGGGCGGAGGTCCGCTCGAACACACGCTCGAGGAGGCGTTCGAGGTCAGCGACGGCAACCATGGCATCGGCAACCGTACCAGAGCCAGCCGGGGTAGCCCGAACGGGGCCGAACCATTGTCAGTGGTCCAGCGGTACCTCGAGGGAGGGCTCGCCAGGCCACGCTGGCTATACTCTGGACCCTGCCCGGCTGTGCGTCGGGTGCGTCCAGCGGCGGAGACCGGGGGCACATGACGGAGATCCTCACCGAGTCGTTCTGCGAGCGGTGCGGCACTCGCTACACGTTCGAGACCGCACGGCCCCAGAACTCGCGCTTCGGGCGTGCGCGCACCCTGACGAAGGGCCTGCGCAACTTCGTCCTGTCCGACGACCCGCTCTCGGTCGCCATGGCCGACGCCCGGGGCGAGGAGGAGCGCGCCGCGACGGCGCTCCAGCTCGACGCCTTCCACAAGACGTTCAACTTCTGCCTGTCCTGCCGCCAGTACACGTGCAGCAACTGCTGGAACACCGAGGAGGGGCGCTGCCTCTCGTGCTCTCCCCGACCTGACGCGGTCCCCGTCGAGCCCGTCGAGGCGATCGATTCGGCGGCGATCGCCGAGCGCCTGGCCGCGATGACCGCACCGCCCGCGGCGACCCCGCATGACACCATCGGCGTGTCGGCCTGGCCGGAGGAGGATCTTCCGCGCCGCGGTGCCGCGGAGGCGACGCACGCTGACGTGGCGGCACCTGAGCCGGACGTCGTGCTCGCACCGCCGGAGACTGCGGCGGTCGAGGCGGTCGCGCTCGAACCCGAGCCGGCGGCTGTCGAAGCTGTGGCCAGCGCGCCCGAGCCGGTCGGAGCTGCCGCTGTCGAGGCGCCGGCGGCGCCTCGACTCCACGGCCTGCAGCCCGGCGAGAGTCTTGCCCACGCGATCGAGGCGTACGAAGCAGGACTGGCGGCCCAGGAGGGCGAGCCTGCGGAAGCCGTCTCCATCGCGACGCCGATCGAGCAGCCCCTCGCCGCGCCTGAGCCGCCCGAGCCTGTTGCCGAGGCGGTCCTCGCGCCGGAGCCCGTCGTCGCCGCGCCCGCGCCCGGGGAGGCTCCGGCCGTCGCCGTCGCGGCGGAACCGGCGTCGACCGCCGCCCCGAGCGAACTCGAGCCGGAGCCGATTCCCGAGCCAATCGCAGCGGGCGTCGAGCCCCTCCCGGCTGAGCCCGAGCTGACCCTGGTCGCCGAACCCGTCGCGCCCGAGGCGATTGCGACGTCGCCGGAGGTGGAACTCGTGGCGGGGCTGGCCGAACCCGCCGCGCCCGTCGAGCCCGCC
>JAJYMP010000209.1 GCA_021786915.1 Chloroflexota bacterium | reverse complement strand
GGGCCTCGCCGATCTCGGCGGGCGGCAGGTGGCCCCGGGCCGCCCGGAAGACGGCCATCTCGGCGTCGGTCGCGGCCGGGACGGCGTCGCCGTCCTTGTCGCCCCAGGCGAGGTTGGCGACCATCTTGAGGTAGTAGTCCTCCGTCCGGTCCAGGTTCATGCCCGGCCCCAGCGCGTCCTTGCCGAACCCCGAGGCGCCGAGCGCCTTGGCGAGCGCGATGAGGACCGCGTCCATGCCGAGCGCGAGCTCGGCGCCGTCGACCGTGACCGTGTCGGTGAGCGGCGTCGCGGCCGGCTGGCGGAACTTGCTGATCTTGGTCAGCACCGCGGGGCTCGTGCCGATCGCGTTCGACCAGCGCTCGAGGTATGTCTCGTCGGGGAACAGGTAGTCGGCGTACATGCTCGTCTCGCCGATGACGATGTCGGTCGCGATGACCAGCGGCAGGCGCTCGGTGTCGCGGAGCATCGCGATCTGGAGGTGGCCGGCCGGGCTGCTGAGCGCGGGCGTCCCGTAGTGGAGCCAGAGCGCCTTGATCGAGTAGGGATAGCCGGCGTAGGCGGCCGGGATGACCTCCTGGAACACGTCGTTGGTGAGCGGGAACCACGGTCGCTTGGCCGGGTATCCGGAGAACAGCGTGCTCGACTCGTAGCTTCCGCTGGCCTCTCGGCTGAGCTTGATCCCGAACTTCGTCAGCGCGCCCGGGTGGAGCGCGTCGAGCGGGAACGGCTGGCCGGGCTTCGCCCCCTGGCCATCCCAGGCGCCGCCGCCGGGCACGAGGCCGCCGACGTGGTCAACGTTGCCGATGAGGTAGTTGAGGGCGATGATCGCCTGCGCCGAGTAGTAGCCGTAGGTGAGCTTGATCGGGCCGCGGTAGAAGTCGATCGCCGCCCGCTTGCCGTGCGCGGTGAACTCGGTCGCGAGGTCGACGATCGTCTGCTGGTCGAGGCCGCTCTCAGACGCGTAGAAGGCCAGGTCGTGCTGGCCCGCGCTCTCGCGCAGGAGCGCGAAGGCGGACTTGGCCGTGATGCCGCCGATGGCCGCCGTGGCGTCGAGGTCGCCCACGACCGCCGTCGTGGTGTCGTTCGGGTCGAATGCGGTCGGCACCCCCCCGACAAGGGCGACGAAGTGATCGGCGGTGCCGATCCCGGCGGCGTCGGCGCGCAGGAACTTGCCGGTCGCTGTGTCGACGAGCCAGCTCGCGTTCGTCCATGACTTCTCGCCGGCCGCGGCGGCTGCGGCGGTGTTCGCGCTGCGCAGGAACGTCGCGTCGTACCGCTGGTTGTCGATGATCCAGCGGAGCATGCCCATCGAGAGCGCGAGGTCGCCGCCGGGCCGGACCGGGATCCACCAGCCCTTCGCCGCGCTCTTGGAGAGGCGCGGGTCGACGACCGCGATCTTGAGCTTGCCGTCGACGAGCGCCTGCGAGACGCGCGGGCTGAGGGGGGTCGGCCCGAAGTTCGCCTCGGCGAAGCCCGTGCCCCAGAAGATGACGAACTCCGACTGGGTGTAGTCGGGCTTCATGTGGTTGGTGCCCTGCTTCCACCCGCCGTCGGGCGGGCTCCACTGGGCGGTCGCGTTCAGGAAGGCGATGTGGTGGGCCTGCTCGCAGATCGTGGTGTGGCCGAACCAGTTCACCGATCCGAGCGAGCCGTAGGTGAAGCGCTGGGTGATCTTCTCGCGGTCCGGCGAGATGCGCCCGCCAAGCAGGACGAACTGGTTGTTCTTCGGACCGAGGTCCGGATGGTCGGGATCGATCAGGACGTCGAGGTGGCCGGCGTACTTCGCCTGGAAGTCGGCGACGGAGAGCGACTTGGAGCGGATCGCCTTGACGTCGGCCGCCATGCTCTTCGCGAGCTCGGCGTCGCGCAGGGCCATGATCTCGCCCATGCCCGCCACCGCGCGGTCCTCGCCAATGTCGGCGAACAGGGAGCCGCCCTTGACGATCTCGCTGACCGCCTGGTCGAACGGGATCGTGCGCCACTTGCCCGAGCCACGGGGACCGGCCCGCTTGAGGACCTTCCGGAGGCGGTACGGGTCGTACAGCGTCTGGACGCCGGCCTGGCCCTTCGGGCAGACGGACCCGTCGACCCGGGCCGCGTCGGCCAGGCTCTCGCCGTAGCCGATCGACGGCAGCAGGTTCATCGGGCTGTACGGGTTGCCGTCGATCTTGACGAGGGTGCCGTCCTGGAACTTGGTCTTGAGCGTGCACTGGGTGTTGCACTGCAGGCAGGTCGTGTGGACGACGCTGTTCGGGTCGTCGAGCGGGTAGTTCGCCCCGTCCGGGCCCGCTGCGGCGGCGTGGCCGCCCGAGGCGAACAGGTAGCCCAGGTCGCCGAGCAGCGTGCCGCCCGCGGTGAGGGCGCCGGCCTTGAGCAGCTGCCGCCGGGAGAGGCCGCCGGCGCGCGGTCGGGTGGTCATCGTGCGGCCTCCTCGGTGGGCTCGGCGGCGGTGGCGTGCAGCAGCGGCAGGAAGCGGTAGCCGAGGTAGAAGAGGGCCACGCCCAGGGCCACCACGCCGATGGTCACCTGCCACTCGAAGACGCTCGGCATATAGGCGTAGGTGAGCCGTCCGCCGACCGGGTCGAGGTAGGCGTTCTCGAGGCCCCGGAGCTCTGGGGTGATCAGTCCGGGGATGACGAGGTTCAGCCGCACGGCGAAGAACGTCACGGCGACCAGCGCGGCGCCGACGCCCTGGAGGAGGGTCTGCCGGCGGGTCAGCAGGAGGACCGGGATCGCCACGCCGAACAGGCCGTACACGATCCAGAACAGCCACCAGTACGGCCCGAACAGGACGTAGGTGATCAGGTTGGCCTCGGAGCCGATCTGGTACCAGGCCGGGATGGTGAACTCGGCGAATTCCAGGATGAGCTCGAGCACGACCAGGCCGAGGACGATCCGCGTCAGCGCCCGCACCAGGTCGCGCCACGCGTCGTCGCGCTCCGGCCAGAAGAAGACGACGATGGCTGTGAGAAGGGCGCTGCCCGACAGCAGTGCCCCGCTGAGGAAGATGATCGGGTAGATGGCGGTGTTCCAGTACTCGCGCGCCACGACGGTCCCGAACAGGGCCCCCACCCCGCCGTGGAAGGCGATCGCCAGGGGGACGCCGATCGTGCCCAGGATCCGCAGCCTGCGGTCGTCACCGCGGACCTGCGCAGCAGATAGGCGCACCAGGCGGCGGCGAAGGGCGAGGGCCAGCTCGGCGAGCAGCAGCGCGAAGTAGGCGGAGTAGAGCCACACCATCCAGGCCATCATCGAGTGGAACTGGGGCCGCAGGAAGACCTCCCAGAAGCGCTCCATGTGGCCGAGGTCGAAGAGGATGGACAGCAGGGCCATCGCCAGCGTGACCGCGGCGACGAAGAGGGCGAGCGGCCCGATCCGCTCGAACTGGCGGACGCCGAACACGTAGACCAGGCTCGAGAGCAGGAAGGCTCCGGCCGACAGCCCGATGAAGAAGATGTAGGCGGCGACCCACAGCCCCCACGGGATATAGCTCGAGTAGGCCGTCAGGTTCTCGCCGAGGAACACCCGCTGCGCCACGCCGACCGCGCCGAAGATGGCGGCGATCAGCCAGAGGGCGAACAGCGCGGGCCGCAGGATCTTGGTGTTCGCCGCAGGGATGAAGCGTCGGGGGTGCGTCTGGGCTTCCGTCTGGGCGCTCATCGGTCGACGCTCCTCACAGCAGGTAGAAGACCTTGGGCTCGGTCCCAAGCTCTTCCTTCAGGCGGGTCATGTTGGCGCTCGCGGCGAGTTGGGCGACGAGTGAGGACCCGTCGTTCAGGTCGCCGAAGAACGTCGCGCGGCCGATGCACGTCGTGACGCACATCGGCAGCATCCCGACGTCGAGGCGGTGGGCGCAGAACGTGCACTTGCGGGCGTTGCCGACGGGGCTCGAAGGGAAGACGCCCCCGTCCCGCGTCCACTGCTCGCCGTACTCGAAGCTCGGGAGGTGCTCGTAGCCGGTCGCCCCGTCGAGGGCGAGCGCCGCGGCCGAGCCAGCCGCGGCCTTGTCGGTCCAGTTCGCGCCGAAGTCGAACGTGCGCGCCTGGTACGGGCAGGCCGTGATGCAGTACCGGCAGCCGATGCACGCCTCGTAGTCGATCTCGACGATGCCGTCAGGCCGCTTGAATGTGGCGCCGACCGGGCAGACCGGGACGCACGGCGGATTGTCGCACTGCATGCACGGGCGCGGCAAGAACCGCCGGGTCACGTTCGGGTAGGTCCCGATCTCGGTGTCAACCACGGGCCGGTAGACGACGCCGGGCGGGAGCTTGTTCTCCATCGAGCAGCCGACCGTGCAGGCGCTGCAGCCGACGCACTTGCGGGTGTCGATGACCATGCCCCAGCGGCGCTGGTCGACGGGCTTGGCGAGCGCACTCTCGAGGTCGCGCTGCATCCGGATCAGCACGTCCTCGTTGGCCTGCGGGCTGATGTGCAGCGCCGGAACGGCTTGGGGTGTCGCCTGCCCCGACGGCGCGTCCGAGGCGAGCGCGACGCTCCTGAGGCCGGCCAGCGGCAGCGCCGCCCCGGCGAACGCGAAGCCTGCAGCCTTGAGGAGGAAGGCCCGCCGCGCAGCCATCGGGCCGTCTCCGGTGTCGGTGGTGCCGCAGTCCTGAACCGCGTCGAGACCCACGCGTCCGGATTGGTCCATGGCCACGACTCCTTGCTCATGCGGGTACGGGGGGAGCGCTCGCCTGTCGCAGAGACAAGGCCACACGCCACGCGGACTTCAGCGACTGCGCGGACGCATGTGTCATCGCCAATAGGAGCCGACAAGTGCCCGGCACACCACGGGCTGGATGTCCCCGGGATCGCAGTCCGAGTGGCCTCTAATTGGTCCAGCATGTCGAGACGGGCCTGTCGTCGGGGCGCGCACGAGGATGGGCCCTTGGTTTGCTGTGCTGCTATCGCCTGGCGTTTGGCGACAATTCCCTGGTCAGGTGGTCGTGCGGGGCTTCCTCGAGCGTGACGGGCTGGAGGTCTCCGAGGCCGGCGACGGTCCCTCGGCGGTCGAGGCCGCCCGCTCCGTCGGCCCCGACGTCATCGTGCTCGACGTCATGCTGCCGGGCTTCGACGGCCTCGAGGTGCTGCGGCAGGTCCGGGCGTTCTCCGACCCGATGGTGGTGCTGCTGACGGCGAGGACCGAGGAGCTCGACAGGATCGTCGGCCTGCGGACCGGCGCAAACGACTACGGGGAGACCCTCGCGGTAAAGGCGGAGCGCCACCTGGGCGAACGAGGAGGCGCAAGCCCCGAGGCCCGGCGTCGCGAGCCGCACGAGACCGTCCTTCCGGTCCACCAACACGGGCGCGGATCATTCGGGTGGGAGCAGACCTCCAGCGCAGATCCGCCGTCTCTGCCTGCCGGCCGACCGGCGACCTCGCCAACTCGGGTCGGCGGCAAGCTCTCCTCTGGGCTATCACCGCGGCCCTGCTCATACTGGGTGCGTGGAGCTCAGCGAGGCTCGTCATCGGAGTTGGGTGATCCACAGTACAGATCGTGCACCGACCAGACGTTCCAGACCTTGGTTCGGGGACTGAAGGCCGCTGCGACCTGGGGCCGGCGGAGTGTCGAGACGTACTGTATCGGCGGTTGCCGAAAACGAGTGACCCCCGCCGGGGATCGCCACAGATGGGAGACACTGATGGACCTCGAACAATGCCTTGCGCTCGCTTCATCATCAGTTGGCGGCGGCACGGTCTTCGTCGCGCCGTCTCCTGAGGAGGCCGACGCGCTGCTCAACCTGGCGCGAGCGGTCGCCCACGCAAGCGAGCGCAAGACGGCGCCGCTGGCGTCCTTCGCGGTCGGCGTCGCACTCGCCGGCCTGCAACCCGCCGAACGGGTGATCGTGATCCGCGCAGCGACCGCGGTGATCGACACTGCCCGGGGCGATGGGGACGCGGGCGCGTGACCGGGCTCCCCAAGGTGGACCAGGGCTTCCTTGCGCCTGACGGAGGCGCGATCGGTGCCGTGGCGCCGCTCGTGGTCGAATCGATGGTGCCGCTGAGCCGCGCCCGGGCTGTGGCGCTCTCCTGCGTCGCCCCGCTTGCGGCCGTCGAGGTGCCGCTGGCGCTCGCGCGCGGCATGACGCTTTCCGAATCGCCTGTGGCGGCGAATGCGCTGCCGCCGTTCGACAACGCAGCCATGGACGGCTTCGCGGTGCGGGCGGGCGATGTCCCACCTGACGGCCGCCTGTCGCGTTGCCTCGCGCGGCCGGTCTGCACCGGAATGCCGATCCCCGAGGGGCTCAACGCGGTGGTGCCGATCGAGAGGGTCTCGCAGGACGCCGACGTGCTCGACATCCGCGGCCCAGTGCTGGCCGGCGACCATGTGCGCCGGGCCGGGGAGGAGCTCGCGTCGGGTGCGCCCGTGCTGCCGGCAGGCGAGACGCTCACCCCGTCCGCACTCGGCTTGCTGGCCGCGGCCGGCATGACCGCTGTCCGCGTCGTGCCCCGGCCACGCGCCGCCGTGATCGTCACCGGAGACGAGCTCGCAGGTGAAGGCGAGCCGCTCGCCC
>JAJYMP010000776.1 GCA_021786915.1 Chloroflexota bacterium | reverse complement strand
GCCCGAGATCACCAGCCCGAAGAACCCGCGCGTCCGCCACGCCGTCGGCCTGCGTGAGCGGCGCGCCCGGGAGGAGGCCGGGCTGACGCTGGTCGACGGCCTTCGGGAGCTGGAGCGGGCGATCGCCGGGGGCGCCCGGCCTGTCGAGGTCTTCGTCGACCTGGCTCGGCTCGAGGCCCGCGGCCGCGACCTCATCGCCACGGCCCGGGAGCGCGGCGCGCTGGTCCTGCCGACGTCGGGCGCGGCGCTCGACCGCCTGGCCTTCGGCGACCGTGCCGAGGGGATGGTGGCGACGGTCTCGGTGCCCGAGCTCTCGCTCGCGGCCCTGCGATTGCCCGACGACCCGCTCCTGGTGGTTCTCGAGGGCGTCGAGAAGCCCGGCAATCTGGGCGCGGTGCTGCGCTCGGCCGACGCCGCCGGTGCCGACGCGGTGATCGCCGCGGATCCCCGGACCGACCTGTTCAACCCGAATGCGATCCGCACCTCGCTGGGCGCGATCTTCGCCCTGCCGCTGGCCACGGGCTCGAGCGCCGAGGTCCAGGCCGAACTGGCGCGCCGGGGCGTGCAGATCTTCACGGCCCGCGTGGACGCCGTGGACCTGTACACGGAGGTCGACCTCACGGGACCTGTCGCGATCGTGCTGGGCAGCGAGGCCGAGGGCCTGACCGAGCGCTGGCCCGCGCCGCCCGCGCACCCGGTCCGACTGCCGATGCTGGGCGCGGGCGATTCGCTCAACGTGTCGATCGCGGCAGCAGTGCTGCTGTACGAGGCGCGGCGGCAGCGCGGCCTGCCAGTCTGAAGCCCCGAGGGCCAGTTGGCCCCGCGGGCGGTCAGCCGCCGGCCACGACCACACCGTCCATCAGCACCAGCCTCGGCCGGGCGTGCCAGAGGGCGCCACCCACCTCGACGGGCTCCGCGAGGGCCGCCGCGGGCAGCACCACGACGTCCGCGCGCTGACCCGGGACCAGCCTCCCCCGGTCGCGCTCCCCCGCCGCGACCGCGGGCCCAACGCACCACGCTCGAAGCGACGCCCACAGGTCGAGCGCGTTCTGCGGGCCGAACGCGGGGGTGCCGGGCGCCCAGTCCGGCGCGGCGCGGGTGACAGCGCAGGCGACCCCCGGCCACGGGTCCGCGGGCTCCACCGGGGCATCAGTCCCCGCCGCGAGGACGGCACCGCTGCGGGCGATCGCCGCGAGCGCATACCCCCGCGCCTCCGCACGGGCGCCCCACAGCCGGCGCGCCTTGCCGGCGTCCGAGCGGACGTGGACCGGCTGCATCGATGCCGCGATCCCCAGCGCCGCGAACCTCGGCACGTCTGCGACCGACACGAGCTGGGCGTGCTCGACCCGGGGCATGAGCGGCGTGGCGCCCGAGGTGGGTGCCAGGGCGTCGAGCGCCGCCCGCACCGCCGCGTCGCCGATGCCGTGGATCTGGGTCGCGATCCCGGCCGCCGCGGCGCGCCCGGCCTGCTCGCGCAGCTCTGCCGGCGGCGTCAGCCAGACGCCGTAGCCGCCGTTGGGCGGGTCCGGCTCGCCGGGGAGCGGGTCGAGCGGCCGCAGCAGGGCCGCGGTCCGGGAGCCGAGCGACCCGTCGGCAAAGGTCTTGAGCCAGCCGAGCCGCAGGCGGCCGAGGGGGTCCGGACCGAGCGGCGAGCCTGAGCGCAGCCCCTCGGCGATGGCCGCCTCGAGCTGCTCGGGTCGAACGCATGCGTGGGTGCGCACGCGGAGCCGTCCTGCCGCGGCCAGACCCCGGTACGCCGCGATCGCTCCGGCGAGCCCGGCCGCGGGCGCCAGCCCGCCCGGATCGTGGACGGCCACCACGCCCAGCCCGACGAGGTCTGACGCGAGGGCGTCGATCGCATCGGCGGTCGCGGCCGCGTCCGCGGGCGAGACCAGCCTGCCGACGAGGCTCGCGGCGACCTCGTGGAGGACGCCCGTGGCGCGGGCCGCCTCGTCGCGTCGGATGAAGCCCCCGTCGGGATCGCTCCGCGCGTCATCGATTCCAGCCTCCGCAAGCGCCCGCCAACTCGCGAGCAGCGCGTGGTGGTCGTGGGCCCAGACTGCGACGCGCCGGCCCGGCGCGGCCCGCTCGAGGTCGTCGGCGGTCGGCCAGCGTCCCAGCGCGTCCGCGTCCCAGCCGCCGCCCTCGATCCACGCGGCGCCAGGGTGCGACTGGGCGAACGCCCGGACACGCGCGGCAAGGTCCTCGACCGAGACCGTCCCTGCAAGGTCCACGGCGCGGCGCGCCATCGCGGCGGACGCCAGGTGGAGATGGGCGTCGGTGAGCCCGGGGATCGCCGCCTCGCCGGGCGCCAGCTCGAGCCGCCGCGTGCCGGGGCCCGCCAGCGCCTCGACGTCGGCGCGAGAGCCGGCCCCTGCCACGCGCCCGTCCCGGACGGCAAGCCCCTCGACCCAGCCCGGGCCCTCCTCTCCGGCGAGCGTGGCGATCCGCCCCAGGACGACCAGATCGGGGGCCGCGGTCATTCCCCCTGCGGCTCCTCCGAGTCCGGGTCCCCGCGGCCGCTCTCGGCGGGGGCGACGCCCGCAGCAGCGAGATCGGGATCGCCTCCCGCCGTGCCGTCGGTCGGCCGGGCGTGCGCCGCGAGCCGCCGCTCGCCCGCGCGCCGCTCGCTCACCCCGAGCTCCGTCGCCACGGCGACGGCGACCGGATCGAGTCCGGCGGGGGTGGCCGGGCCGGTCGCGGTGGCGCGGGCCTCGGCCGGCTTGAGGGGCCCGCGCCGGACGATGGACACCACGCCCGAGAGCGTGATGCCCAGGCCCACGATGTACAGCACGTTCGTCGTGCCGAGGAAGTCCGACAGGGGCCCGACGATGATGATCGGCAGGAAGCTGGCCGTCGACACGAGCATGTTCAGGACGCCGAACACGCGGCCGCGAACGTCCTCCGGCAACTCCTCCTGGAGCTGCGTCTGCGCGGGGATCGCGACGAAGGCGTACGCGACGCCGGCGAGGAGCGCAATGAACACCACGATCGAGAGCAGGCTGCTGAAGTCGGCGAGCGACGGGAGCCCCGCGGCCTGCTCAGCCCGCTGGAGGAGCCGCGAGACCGGCCCCACGGACACGATGAGCACCACGAAGATGCCCAGCGCCACGAGACCCACCTCGATGATCCGGCGGCGCGGGATGAGGTGGCCCCACGAGTTGAGGACCAGGATCCCGGTCACGATGCCGAAGCCGAGCGGCAGGACGACGACCGCGAAGTCCTTGGCCTCGAGCCCGAGCGCCGACTGCGCGAAGTCGGGTCCCAGCACGCCCAGGACGCCGACCAGCGAGGCGGCGATCCCGAGGTAGACGAGCGACCAGCTGATCGCGCGGTTGAGCCGGATATAGGCGATGCCCTCGCGCAGCTGGCCGAATGTCGAGTCCATGGCGGCGGCCGCGATCCTGTCGGCGGTCCGCTCGCCCTCAGGCCGGTCGGCGCTCGTGGCCGGGGCCGGCGGCAGCCACCAGCAGAACACGGCGGCGACCAGGTAGAACACCGCCACGACGATCAGCAGCCCCGGCGCGCCGGCCAGCGTGACCACGATGGAGCCGAGGAGCGCGTACCCGACCGCGAACGCCGCGTTGAGGGTGATCGTGAAGATCCCGTTCGCGGCGACGAGCTGCTTGCGCGGCACGAGCTGCGGGATCATCGAGGCCTCGGCCGGCGCGAAGAAGACCGTGACCGTCGAGACCAGCGCGTTGAGCAGCAGGATCAGCGGCAAGGCAGACTGCGCCACCCACAGCAGCACGAACATGCCCGCCCGCAGAAGGTTGGTGCCGACGAGCACGAAGCGCTTGTCGAGCCGGTCGACGTAGACTCCCGCGACCGCCGAGAACAGGACCGCCGGGCCGAGGAACGAGAGGATCAGCACGCTGACCGCGGTGTTCGAATTGGTCGTGCTGCGCACGATGACGGTCAGGCCGAACAGCACCATGTTGCCGCCGATCTGCGTGAACACCTGGCTGAGCCAGAGCAGCAGGAACGGTCGGTTGCGGAAGACCTCAAGCGCGCCCGCCTCGGCCTCCGGCCCAGTGCCGTTGCCGTTGGCGTTGCCGTTGCCGGTGATGCCCCCGGTGCGGACCTCGCCGGCCGTCACGGCCGCCTGGGCGCCACCGCGGCGCTGATCACAGGATCCCCGCGGCTGACGAACGCAGCCAGGCGCCGCTCGAGGGCCGGGCGCTCGAGCAGGACGTGGCGGCCGCAGCCCAGGCAGCGCAGGCCGATGTCCGCGCCGAGCCGATCGACGAGCCACGTGTCCGAGCCGCACGGGTGGGCGCGGCGCAGGCGCACGACGTCGCCGAGGTAGAGCGCCGTGACGGGGGTGCCTGACATCGCGGCCGAGGGTAGCAGAGGGCGTCGGCGGGGGTCGGGCTGGCGCGTGATCGGGGTGCCGTTGCCGCGTCCCGGGCCAGGACGTCAGAGGCCCCGTCCGCCCGCTAGAGCATCGGCCGCCCGAGGACCGGCGCCTGGTTCCGGGTCGAGGCGGGCACCGCCACGTAGTCCTGCGGCACGACCGTGACCTGCACCTCCGGGAACTGCGCCGTGAACTGCGCGATGAGACCCCCGGCGCGCGAGAGCGAGCCCGCGAGGGTCTCCTGCTGGCCCACAGCCACGAGCACGAGCGGCTCGTTGAGCGGCTGGCCCGCGATCAGCAGGTGGTCCGGGTCGCCGGTCACCACGACCCCCGGCACGATGCGAGTCCCGTTGACGGCGATGGCCTCGGCGCCCGCGTTGAGCAGTTCGTTGATCAGCTGCCCGACCGCCGTCCCGGGCAGGGCGCCGTTGACCGTGACCTGGACGCCGGCGCCGGTCACGCCCAGTGAGCCCGACCAGGCCAGGATGTGGGTCAGGTCGGAGCGCACCTGGGATGACGAGGTGTCGCCGCGCTGGACGGCGCTCGCAAGGGACTCCTGCTGGGCCTGGAGGGTCTGGATCTCCTCGCGCAGCTGGTTGTTGCGCGAGGTGACGTTCGCGACGAGCTCGGTCAGGTCCTGGACGGACAGCTGGGCGAGGCCCTGGGCCTGCGCCTGCGAGCGGAGCTGGGCCACCACGAGGAACCCCAGGATCGCGAGCACGAGCCCGACGGCGAGCGGTCCCCTCCCCCGGCCCATCAGGGGATCCCCGCTGAGGGCGAGGCCGACGGGGCCGCCACCCCGTATCGAAGGTTCATGGAGCCCGCGTAGGCCGGCAGGTCCACGTGGTCCGGGGTGGCGTAGGAGACGCCGATCCCGAACGCCTCGCCGCGCGACCGGACGAAGTCGACGAACCCCTGCTGGTGCGTCAAGGTGTCGAACATCGTGGCCGGCCCGATGGCGCTGATCTGGTAGGGCGCCGCGACGTAGGCGCCGTTCACGACCACGGAGCCGCCGATGTCCACGACCGCCGTCGAGACCGTGACACGCTCGCCGTTGATCGAGACCCCCTCGGCGCCGGCGGCCCACACCTGGTC
This sequence comes from Chloroflexota bacterium, assembly GCA_021786915.1. Next base: position 1,092 of record JAJYMP010000776.1, on the reverse strand, counting down.
GACCACCGTGAGCACGTCGTTGCCCGACACGAGGTAGTCCTGCTCGTTGCCGTCGGCCGGGACGGGCTGGGTGGAGTCCGAGAGCTGGATCACGAGTCCCGGCCCCGTCATCGCCACTAGACCCGCGGCGATTCGCGCCTTCTGGAGCTGGTCGTTGAGCTGCTGGGTGACGACCGCGCCGCCTTCGCCTGCGGCCTCGAGCTTCTGGATCGCGGACCGGAGGTCGAGCACCTGCTGCTTGAGCTGGTCCTGCTGTGCCTGGAGGTCCTGGACCGTCTCGACCAAAGGCGTGCGCTCTTGGCTCGTGTATCGGACCCGCGGCCCCTCGGCGGCCATCTGGGCGGCGACCAGGAAGCCGAGCGCGAGCAGCGCCAGACCGAGCGTCAGCTGCCAGGTGGGGATCGCGCGGATCCGGCCTGCGACGGCGGTCACGGTGAGGCGGCCCGCCTGCCGGCGAGCACGATGCCGGCGAGCACCGCCGCGGCCACCACGACGAGCGCGCCGAGGACGAGCACGAGGTCGCTGTTGGAGCTGCCGGCGTCGTTCGACGCGGGGGCGGCGGCTGCGGAACCAGCCGGCGTGGGCGTGGGCGTGGCGTTTGCCGCGGCATCGGGCGATCCGCCCGCGACAGCCCCGGCAGACGCGGCCGGGCCCTGCGTCGCGGCCGGGCCGGTCCAGCCTGACGGGAGCGGCCCGGACGGTGCGGGCTGCGGGCCGAACTGCGAGGGGGCGCTGGCGCCGATCGACTGGTACCACTCCGTCTGGAAGGCGGCCATGCCCTTGCCGATCGCCTCGGTCATCGCCTCGTCGTCGGTGGGGCCGTTCTTGTAGGCGAGGATCAGCTTGACCAGGGCGGCCCTGGTGTACGTCCGGACGATGTAGTCGACGGCGGACACCGACTCCGCGTACGCGAGGACGGTCTTCTGCGGATCGGTCGGGAACTGCCAGCCGAGCGCCGTCAGCGGCAGCAGGTCGCCGGAGGCCACGGCGTCCTGCACCTGCCCGCGATACTGGGTTGTGTTGCCCTCGGACTGGTAGACCGCGACGCCCTCGTTGAGCCAGCGCGGGAGGGACCGGTACGGGTTGTTCGTG
>JAJYMP010000308.1 GCA_021786915.1 Chloroflexota bacterium | reverse complement strand
GGTCCCCTCCACGAAGCCGTAGTCGAAGTTGTAGTGGACGGCCGAGGCGAGGACGCGGTCGAGGCGGAAGACGCCCGCCTCCTCGTCGTACTCGTACTTGTTCCGGCTGCCGCGCGGAATCTCGACCACCAGCTCGACGAGTTCGGGGAACCGCTCGCCATGCGGTCGAGGTGCCACCGGTGCCCGCTCAGTCGTTGTAGAGGCGCTCTTCGATCAGCTTCTCCTGGACCGTCCGACCGTTCGGATCGAAGCAGGAGAACTCGAAGTGCTTCTCGAACTCGAGGTCGACGTTGTCCTGGCCACCGCGGTTCTTCTCGATCGAGACGATGATCCAGTCCCGGAAGCGTTGGGCCTGGTAGGGGTTGAACTCGATGTTCACCTTGGCCACGATGTTGTACTTCTCGTTCAGGATCAGGATGATGTCCGCCTCGTAGTTGATCGCCGACGAGCCGCGCAGGTGGAAGTTGCGCAGCCGGCTCGCCTTCAGCCCCTCCTTGTCGGCGGCCACGATCGCGATCACCGGGACCTCTTCGGAAAGGGCGATGTCCTTGAGCCCGCTGACGACGAAGGTGACCTTCTCGGTTTCCGAGGTCGGCTCCGGGATCTGGGGCACCTTCTGGAGGTAGTCGACGACGACGAGCAGGCGCCGATCGCCCGACAACGTCCGGTGCTGCTGGACGAGCCGCCGGACGTTGTCGACCGTGCTCGCGGTCTGGGAGCCGCGCAGCAGGAACAGATTCTCACCGTAGCGCGCGATCCGGTCGAGACTCGGTCGGAGGCGCGGGTTGTCGGCCAGCTGCAAGGGGCCGCTCCCATCGGCCATCCACGTGCCGAGGATCTCCCGGCGGACGTCCTGGATCTGGATCGCACCGGTCCGGTGGGGCAGGTGGGCCAGCGCGGATTCCATCGCCACGAGCCGGTTGAGGAGGTACTGCTCGTCGTGCTCGAAGCACAGGTAGAGGACGTTCGCCTGGCCTCCGGAGGCGGCGTTGCGCGCCATCTGGAGCGCCATCGTCGTCTTGCCCGTCCCCTGGGCGCCGCCGATCAGGAGCAGCTCGCCGGCCCGCAGGCCGGTGCCGATCGTCTTGTCGAGCGGCGTGAAGCCGAGCGGCACGGGCTGGTACTCCCCGATCCGACCGCTGGTCACCTTGTCGTTCAGGTCGATGAGCACGTCCAGCGCCGAGCGCGGCGCCATGCTGCCGTTGTCGGTGTCCAGCCGCCAGGACGCCTTCGGCGTCGGCGTGGCGGTTGTATCGGCGGCCTCAGTGCCCACGGACTCGTACCCTCCCGGTGGTGATCCTCGGGCCATGGTAGCACCGGCCACCACCGGCCCCGCCGCTCCCCATTCGGCCCAGCCGGCCCCGGACCATCAGCGCGGCGGCCGGTCGATCAGCGCGACAGAGCGGCCAGTTCGTACCACAGCCGGGCGACCGTCCGGATCCCGGCCTCGTAGTTGCGCAGGTCCATCGCTTCGTTCGGCGCGTGGGCGTGGTCGTCGGGCGGGGTGAAGCCGAGCAGGACGACCGGCAGGCCAAGGATCGACTCGAAGCTGGCACAGACCGGGATCGAACCGCCTTCGCGGATGTAGAGCGGCACGACCCCGAACGTCGCCTCGATCGCCCGGGCCGCCGCCTTCGTGGCCGGGTGGTCGATCGGGGTCAGGCTCGGTCGCCCGCCGTGCTGGCGCACGACCTCCACCCGCACCCCGGGCGGCGCGATCTCGGTGATGTACGAGACGAGCAGATCGGTGATCCGGTTCGGGTCCTGGTCGGGGACGAGCCGGCAGGTGATCTTGGCGTGGGCGTGGGCCGGGATGATCGTCTTGCTCCCCTCGCCCTGGAAGCCGCCCCAGATCCCGTTCACGTCGAGCGTCGGCCGGGCGCCCCGGCGCTCGAGGGTCGTGTAGCCCGCCTCGCCGACGAGGGCGGGCACGCCGATCGACTCGCGGAACGCCTCCTCGTCGAACGGCAGGGCCGCGAACGCCGCCCGGTCCGCCTCGGTCAGCGGGCGCACGTCGTCGTAGAAGCCGGGCACGAGGATCCGGCCGTCGGGCCCCTTGAGACCGGCGATGATCGTGGCGAGGGCGTTCGCCGGGTTCTGGACCGTCCCCCCGTACGAGCCGGAGTGGAGGTCGATCTGGACATACGTGAGCCCGCGTAGCCCGATCGTGATTGCCGGCGGGTTACCGTCGAAAAAGCCCGAGTCCGAGATGACCGCGAGGTCGGCGGCCAACCGTTCGCGATTTGCTTCAAGCCAAGGGTCGAGATGGATCGAGCTCGACTCCTCCTCGCCCTCGAAGACGAACTTCAGGTTGACTGGCAGGCTACCGCGAATCGCGAGCAGGGCCTCCGTCGCGCGCAGGTGAATGTGGATTTGGCCCTTGTCGTCGGCGGCCCCGCGCCCGATCACCCGGTCGCCACGGATGAACGGCTCGAACGGTGCTGTCTCCCACTGCTCGAGCGGATCGACCGGCTGGACGTCATAGTGGCCGTAGACGATGACCGTGGGTGCGCCCTCGGCGTGGAGCCAGTCGCCGTAGACGATCGGGTGCCCGCCGGTCTCGGCAACCTCGACATGTTCGACACCCATCGCCCGGAGCTGCCCGGCAACCCACTCGGCGGCCGCCCGGCAGTCGGCCGCGTGCTCAGGCAGGGCGGAGATGCTTGGAATCCGGAGGAACTCGAGGTAGCTCGCCAAGCGGCGCTCTCGATTCGCCTCGAGGTAGACCTCGAGGTCGGCGGTCGTGGTCATCGGTAATGCTCCTCACATGGCTTGCTGCCCGGAGCGCTGGGCGGCGGTGTGGTGGCCGTGGGGGGATTGCTGTCGACTCGTTCGTCTCGGCGCCCAGATGCTCCCACGAGATGAGGCCCGCCGGAAACCGGGCGACGTCTCTGCGCCCGCTGCTGGCCGGGCAGGAGGAGCTGGCTGGCGCGAGTGGCTGTCCGAGCAGGAGAAGCAGCTCCGGCTCGACCGTCGGGGGGAGGCCGAGGATGATGCTCGCAGCTCCATGGCTGAACGAGGTCACCGGGCATGCACCAAGACCTAGGGCATGGGCGGCGATCATCATGTTCATTGCCGCCGTCCCGACATCGATCAACGTCGTCGCATCGTGCTCGAGCTGGACCAGCTCCTCGGTGGCCCGCGTGGCGTCCGTGCAGATGACGATCACGACCGGCGGGGTGCTGAACATCCCTGGCGTGACCGCACGCAGCCGGGCCAGCGTGCCTGGGTTGCGGACGACAAGAAACCGGTGGATCCGCCGGTTTCCCCCGCTGGTCGCCCAGCGGCCGGCCTCGAGGACGTCGAGGAGAAGTGTGTCCGCCACGGGCCGCTCACTGAAGACCCGGGTCACCCGCCGACTGCGAATTGTCGCCAGAACCGCGTCGGCTGACTCGTGCCCCCGCTCAGCGGCCATCAGGGTCACCCTCGGAATTCGGCGCGAACGCCGTCGCCACGTCCTCGTCCGCTCGTGCCACGAGATGCTCGGCGGTTCGCCGGCTCGTCTCGCGCAGGAACGCCCCGTAGCGCTCCCGATCGCGTGTCGGCCACAACTTCTTTGTATTCACCTCCTCCAGGAAGGCCACGAGGAAGGCGCGGCTCGCTTCGCTGGAGTGCGGCACGATCGACGCTGCCAGCCGGCTGGCAGCGTCGATGAGGCGAAACATCCCGTAGTCGTACGGCTCGGTCATGCACAGTTCGGCGCTCGTCACCAGGTGGGCGAGGAGCGCCAGGGCGTGGGGCTCGCTGAGGACGAGTGGCTCGGCGCACGCGGCGGACGATGAGGCGGCGGGTGTTGCTGCGTGCCTGGATTTGCGACCGGCCATCAGTACCCCGAAACTCCCATCTGCCGGCAGAGATCCACGAGATCAGGATGGACGTAGCGGCCAGACTCCTCGATCTGTACGTCGTCAAGCCAGACCGAAGGGCGGAGGACGACACCATCGCTGTGGATGGGTGAGCCCAACTCCGTCGCACCGATCCCGAACTGCATGCAGCCGAAGATTCGCTCGTCTTCGAGGATCCGCCCGCTCGGCCGCCTGACGCCCGGGTTGAACCCATAACAGGCGTGGTCCATCAGCCTCGCAGCTGACTCCTCGAAGCTCCGCAGCCAGCGATCGTAGGTCACCGCCTCGGCCCCCCCCTCGATGCGAGTTGCGTACCCCTTCTCGATCGTCAGTCGAACCGGCGAGCGAAGGATGCCGATCTCGGCCGGTGGCCAGATCGCGCCGTCATAGACGAGGACGCCCTCGAAGCTCTCTCGGTAGGCCATCGGCCCGGACTGCCCGCCGAGCATCTGGGCGTAGCCGCCGTGCTTCTCTTCCTCCCAGAACGGATCGCCCTTCTTGTCGACGGTCATCCGGAGGTCCGTGCCGGCCGCCGTCGTCAGCCGGATCGTCTCCGCTGCCTGCGACATCCGGTAGAGGACGCGGGCCATCTCCTCCATCGGCGGATATGGCACTCGCCCGATCGTTCGAACCATCATGTCCACGTCCATGCCTGTCAGGCAGACGTAGATGCAGCCCTTTGCCACGGCCGCATGGTAGGCCGGGCTGTAGAGTTGGTAGGCGACCGCAAAGTCGATCCAGACGTTCGCGCCCAAGGCGGCCTGTGCCAAGGGGCGCGGCGGCTCGCGCATCGGCTCAGGAAGCGTTGGGTAGGACACCAGCGTCGGAACACCGCCGACCGCCTGAACGGCCCCGGCAGTCGCTCGTGCCGCGCGCATGTCCCCGGCACTGTCCACCGTGATCAGGACGTGCTCGCCACGGTTGATCGGTCGGACCTCGGTCACCAGCTTGAGCGCAGCGGCGGTGAGCTCGAAGGTGTAGTAGTCGTCTCGTGGCTCGTTGCCGATGCTGAGTTCCATATGATGCTCTCCGGTGCGGGCGTGGACGACAGCGAGGATCAGGAGCTGAAGGGCAACGGCACCGGCCAGCGGTGCCCGGCCACGAACGGGCGTCCATAGGTTCGTCGACTGTGGCGATATCCCAGCGCAACGATCGACTCGGCGAGCTTCACGGCCACTGGAGGCGGGTCGAGAACCGGGACCTCGAGGCCGAGGCCCGCCAGCGCGGCCTGGATTCGCGGCGCGAAGCCGGCCAGGCCGGTGCAGCCGGGAATGAGCACATGGGCGCCATCGTCACGGACGGCCGCCTCGGCGACCTTCATGACCGCCTCGAAGGTGGCTTCGTCGCTGTCGGCGAGATCGAGGACGGGCACGTTGAACGCGCGGACCGAGGCGAGCTTCGCGGCGACGCCGTAGCGGAGCGCCTGGTTCTCGACAACCGGGATGAGCGTGTCGACCACGGTCAGGACAGAGAACCGATGACCCAGGACGGCCGCCAGGTGCATGGACGCCTCGGCGGGGCCGATGACCGGGATGTCGATCGCCTCGCGGCAGGCCTGGACGCCGGGGTCGCCCATGCAGTCGACGATGACCGCGTCGGCGCCTTCTCGCTCGGCCTCGATCGCCTTGGTGATGATGTCCGGGGTGACGAGCGACTCCGCGACATGGCCCTCGACCGAGGGGGTACCCCAATCCAGGGTGGCGAGACTGACCTGGGTGTTCGGGCCGGCCGCGTCGCGATAGGCCTTGAGGGATTCCTCCTCCCAGCTCGTCGTGACCGTCGGGTTGATGACGCGAATGTGCATCGGGCAGCTCCTTGCCAAGGTTCGAGGCGGTGCCGAACGGGAGTGACCGGCGCCGGGTGGACAGCCATCACGACGCCCGGGGCTAGATCCGATCGAGGAGTTCCTCGATCGGGCGGTAGTCGATGTCGAACCCGAAGTACCGCGGCCCAGCGCAGCCGAGCCCGCGCTCGGTGCGGAACGCCTCGAGTCCGCGGATCCCGACGACAGCGACCTCGTGTCCGGCGTCGATGACCGTGTTCGTGTAGCCCTCGCCGGTCGCGCGGTCGGCGATGACGACGAGGTCGGGGCTGCAGACCCACGGCTCGCCGTCGAGCCAGCTCACGTGGTTCTCGTTCTTGAACCAGACCGCGAGCGTGTGGCCGGCGAACCGCCCGCTCCCCTGGATCGTCGTGGTTCCGAACATGTACCCGTCCCGGTCCTCCCAGTCCTTCTTCACGACCCGCCCCTCGAAGAGGAGGTGGCCCCCGGTCTGCTCGATCGCGGCGGCAATCGGGTCGCGGCCGGCCTCGCGCGCCCGCCGGATCGCCCGGCCGAGCTCGAGGCTCCGGGTGAGAGTGCCCGGGACGACGATCTCCTTCATCTCGGAGACCGGCAGGAGCGTCGCGGCCTGGTAGCAGGTCCCGTGGGCAGCGACGCTCAGCATCTTCCCGATCCGCTCGAGCATGAATGGGTTCGTCGCCTCTTTGAGGATGACGACGTCGCCCCAGCGGTCGACGCTCGCGAGTGGGTGGCTCGTCTTCCCGGTCAGGTACGGCATCCCCTGCATCTCGTCGGGGATCGCCCGCCCGGCGTAGTCGCCATCGACGCAGGTGACGCCGAGCCGCATCGCGGTCACCAGCGGCGCCGGCGAGTTGCCCGCGCCGAGCTCGGACGGGACGATCACGGTGATCGGCTTGC
>JAJYMP010000480.1 GCA_021786915.1 Chloroflexota bacterium | reverse complement strand
CGATCTCGAACCGTCGAGGCGGACTTCACGACCATCTTCGCCCGGCTCGGGGTGGCGACCCGGACCGAAGCGGTCTCGCGCGCCGCAACCGCCGGCTGGCTGGATCGCCGCGACGGATCGCCCCTGCCATGACGACGCCGGACTCGTCCGGGACCGCGGGCTTCGCGGCGGACGCACGCGGCGGCCTGGGACGCCTGCAACCCTGGCTGCCGCCGCTGGGGCGCCGCGAGTTCTGGGCGGTCCAGCTGCTGGTCCTGCTCATCGCCGGCGCCCACACGCTCCTCGAGACGACCTGGCGTGCGGCGGACCCCAGCGCCCTGTATCTGCTTCCTGCCTCGCTGTACTTCGTGCCGGTGGTCTACGCTGCCGTCAATTTCGGCCTGCAGGGCTCCCTCTCGACCGCAGTGTGGAGCGTGGTGGTCACCCTGCCGAACATCCTCGTCTGGCACACCGGGCTCGAACGAGCCGGCGAGGCCTGGCAGATCGGCATCGTGGTGGCCCTGGCGGTGTTCGTCGGAGAGCGCGTCGACCGGGAGCGGGGCGCCCGCCGGGAGGCCGAGCGGCGCGAGGCGGAACGTCGGACGTCGGAGGAACGGTACCGCGGGCTCTTCGACAACGCCCCCGAGGCGGTGCTCCTGATCGAACGCTCGGGCGTGATCGCCGAGGCGAACGCGGCCGCCGCGCAGCTCCTGCGCCGACCGCTGACAGGCCTGCGTGGATCTTCCCTCGCCGCGCTCGCCGGAACCGGCCTCATGGAACAGCTGAACGCGAACGCGCCGCGCGACGTAGTGCCCCTGCCATTCGGGGCGGCGGGTCGACCGATATGGGTCGAGCCCATCGTGTGCAGCCCCCGCGCGCATGGCGACGGCATTCCCCAGTTGCAGGTCATGCTGCACGACGTGACGCTCCGCTACCAGCGCCAGCAAGACCTCGAGGAGTACACGCGGCGCATCCTCGCCGCGCGCGAGGAGGAGCGGCGCCGGATCGGTCGGGAGTTGCACGACGGACCGGTCCAGTCGCTGGTCGTCATCTGGCGCAAGCTCGATGACCTGCAGGCGGCCGGCGACGAACACTCCAGGGCGGTGGCGGGCGACGCACGCGACCTCACCGATGCTGCCGTCGATGAGCTGCGCCGGATCGCCCGAGCGCTCCGACCATCGGTGCTCGACGATCTCGGACTGGCGGCGGCTCTCGAATCCGAGGCGAGCTCGCTCGAGCAGCGTTCGGCGATGTCGGTCCGGTTCGAGTGTGTCGGCACAGTCCGGCATCTGGAGCCCGACACCGAGGTCACGCTGCTCCGCATCGCCCAGGAGGCGCTTCACAACGCCGAACGGCATGCCGCTGCCTCGCACGTGCGCGTGCGCCTCGCCTACGACTCCGGGACGGTCCGCCTCCAGGTGCGCGACGATGGCCGAGGGCTGGGGGCTCTGCCCTCCGCCGCCGATCTGCTCGCGTCGGGCAAGCTCGGCATTGTTGGCATGCAGGAGCGCGCCCGGCTCGCCGGTGCCGACTTTCGCGCCCGCAGTCTCCCGAGGGGAGGGACCTCGATCGCGATGTCCATTCCCGCGTAGCGGCAGTCACGGCAACATTTCCCCCCCCGCTCAGCGGGCCATCAGGTGGCAGGGCCACCCTCGTCGCCATGAAGCGACATTCGCCCTGATCATGGTGGTCGCCCTGACCGCCCTCGCGGGCTGCTCGGCGACACCTGGTGCCGACCCGAGCGCAGCGCCCCGCTCGGACGCGTCCGGCGCCTCACTCTCGGCCAGCCAGACCGAAGAGGCGGGTGGTGTGACCCTCACCGCGATGTGGGAGGATCCAGGCCATTTCCTACGGTTCCACGTCATCGACAACCACATGATCGACCTCGACGGAGTCACGCTTGCGGGCGCGACCCTGCGCAACGACCGGGGCGATAAGCTGACGGCGGATCCGTGGACGGCACCGCCTGGCGGGCATCATCGGGACGGCTGGCTCAGCTTCAAAGGCGACACGGCGACGTTCCTCTCGGGTGTCAAGTGGGTCGAGCTCTCCTTGCCGCCGATCGGCTCGGTCACCCCGCCGCCGTTGCGCTGGTCGCCGCAGGCGACGTGATGGCAGGGCTCCTCGCGGTGCTTGCCCGCCATGGGCCGATGGCGCGCGACAGTCTCGGGATCCGCACGCTCGCCGGGGGTCGCTGCTGGCTGCCTGCGTCGGACTCATCAGGCCGGCGCAGGGCCGCGGACACGCGTCGCAGCACGTCGCGACGGATTCCCCATCGGGGCGCTCATTGATGAGGGCTTCGTCACCCGGGCCGCGCTGTTCGCCGAGCTCCGTAGATTCGAGCGGCGCCACGGCGCGTGAGCATTGGTCACCGCGGCAGACACGGGGACGCGCGGCCCTTCAATGGTCGCCTGCTGCGCCCAGAACCTCGAGGACCTGCTCCCCCTGGAACGGCTCTCGGCATCTGCGGTCTTGGTCGCCGCCTACCGCACGCCCATGCTGCTGCTCGCGATCGGACTCGACGAGCCAGGGGTCGCGGTCGGACGCCAGCTCGTGCAGGCCGCACGCGCCTGCGCGCTCGGCGGGCCGTCTGGCGTGTAGCCGCCGGAGGTAGCTGACGGTGCGACCGCGAGACGCCGGACTGGCGGTTGGCGCAGCCGCCGCGTGGGGCGTCTGTTTTGTGCTCCTCGGCTCGCTGACATCTGCCGGCCCTCCCCTTGCGCTCGCCGCCGTCCGTGCCTTGCTCGGCGGGGCGGTCCTCGGAATCGCAGCCCTGTGGCGGGGCGGGCCATCCCGGCTGGTCGCGCCGGGCGCCTCGTGGGCAATGCTCGGGCTGCTCGCTCTGCTCAATGGGGGCGTCGCGGTCGGCGCGATGTTCCTGGCCTCCAGACAGGCCGACGCGGCGGCCGCGACGGTGGTTGGGAACACGCAGCCATTGCTGCTCGCCGCGGCAGGCCTGCTGTTCCTCCGGGAGCGCCCGGGATGCCGCGCCGCCCTCGCGATCGGACTCGGCACCCTAGGGGTTCTGGTGGTAGCGCTCGGAAGTCGCGGCGGCGGAACGACCGTCGATGGCCTGGCTCTCGCGCTGCTCTCGTCCGCGGCGCCGGCGGCCGGAACGCTTCTCATGCGACGGCTCGTCGGGCGCATCGACCTGCTGGCCGTCACCGCCTGGCAGTTCCTGGGCGGCGGCGTCGGCCTGCTGGCCGCGGCGACGGTATTCGAGCCGCCGGTCGCGCTGCGGCTCGATCCGGTCGCGATGGCCTCGCTCCTGTTCCTGGGTGTTGTTGGCACGGGCCTCGCGTACATGGCCTGGTTCGGGCTCCTCGAGCGGGTCCCGCTGACACGCCTCGGATCGGCCCTGTATCTCGTGCCGGTGTCCGGGGTGGCCGCCGACGTGCTCGCGGGAGGGCGGGTGACCGCCACTGCCATGGCCGGCCTCGTCGTCATGCTCGCCGGGGTTGCGCTCGCAGCAGCACCCGCGGAGGAGTGGAGCGGGCGCCACGGCGCGCCGACGAACCGAGCGTCGGGCGTCGGGATGTCTTCCTCGGCAGCGCCCAGCCGCGCCTCAGATCCCCGTGAGTCCTCGGTGGCACCCTGACCGCTTGCACGAGATATGGATCCGCACTCCGATCCTGGAACTCGGATGTCATGGCAGCGTCTCCAGTGCGACCACGAGCCCCATGGACCCTGCGAGACTCGTGCGCCTTGGCAGCCGTGCGCTGTGCGCGGCACCAGGCACCAGCGCGTACCGCGGAAACGTCGGGCCGGTGGACGCCGAGGCGATCCCCAAGTCTCAGGCGGGGCTCACCTTCTGCTCAGCGCGCGCCATCACGCTGGTCGCATGGAGATCGTCCGCAACCTCCAGATCCCACTGTACGGCCTCGGACGCGGCGACGACGGGGTGCGCGCGATCGAGCAAGAGCTCGCGGCTTCCGACGGCGTGCTCCGCGTGTACGTCAACCCGGCAACGGAGACCGCGCACGTGGATTACGACCCGAGCGAGATCGACCTGCTGACGCTGGTACGCGCGATCGAACGAGCCGGCTACGGCGTGGGTCGCCCCGCCGGGGCGCTGACGCGCCGCTCGTCGGGCTGACTCATCGTCCCCTTCACCGCGCGGGTGGTGTACGGGCTCATCGTCGAATCCCGTACCGCGCCGGGTCCGGTCTGCGAAGGTGCCTCCGAACTCGTGGGGATGCGTCGCAGCCTCCTGCACCCGATGGCAGTGGCCGGGCGTAGCCGTTGAAGGTCGGTGGGCGCGGGATCCGGTGGAGCTTCGGCCCCGTCAGTGGCAGCCGTGCGAGCGGTGCTCGTCGCCCTCGGCCCCCGCCTGCGGGGTGGGACCGGTTCCGCGGTCGCCGTTGCTTGCCGTCGCGTGCCCGGTGTGCGCTCCGTGCCCATGCCCTCCAGCGTGCATCAGCAACATGCCGCCGAACAGCCCGAGGTACACCACCGTCGAAAGGGGAAGCACACCGGCGACCACCAGGCCACCCACGACGAGTGTCGCTATCACGGCGGCTAGCGGCCGCCACCAGCGTCGTGCGGGCGCGCCGTGCGCACGGTCTACCGCCGATGGCGCCGATGCGTGGTGAGAGGGAGCAAGCGAAACTTGGTCATGCGCCTGAGCGGTCATAGGTCATCCCCCATCGTGTTCGGGCCTTCCCATCTATTGGGGGAATCCCGGTCGGTCTGTGACTGCCGCGGCATCCGGCCCTGACGGCCGTCACGCGAGTGGGCCGCGCACCTCAGCCATATGCCTGCAATTCGACCCCACCGAGGTGAGCGCGCGATGAGGGCCGACTGACGCCCGGGTGAGAAGATCGGCTCCCGCAGCGGCGCGCGGGTCATCTCTTTGGGTTCTCTAGTCGGTCTCTCATCCCTCGCTCAGCCTCTCCTCACCCTCGCGCAGGATCCTGCCGCCATGAATCGACGGATCGTCCTTGTCGTGGCGCTTTCGCTTGGTGCCCTGCTCGCCGGTTGCTCTGCCGTCGCGTCGTCCGGAGCGCGGAGTCCGGACGCGAGCGGCTCGGCTGGGTCGGCGAATCAGGTCGAGGAGGCCGGTGGGATCACCCTGACGGCGACCTGGGAGAACCCGGGGCAGGGTCTCACCTTCCATATTCAGCTCGACAACCACGCTGTCGATCTCGACACCGTGACCCTGCAGGGTGCGAGCCTGCGCAACGAACGCGGCGACACGCTCTCGGCGCCGCCCTGGGATGCCGCGGCCGGAGGGGGCCACCACCGCGATGGGTGGCTGAAGTTCAACGGCGACGCCGCCGCCTTTCTGCGGGGTGTCTCCTGGATCGAGCTGACCCTGCCGCCCATCGGCACCGTGACCGAGCAGCCCGTCCGTTGGACCGTGGGGAGCGCATCATGACCGCACTTGCCCGCGTCGCACCGCGCGCGCGCTCACTCGCATTCCGGTCGATCGCGCCGGGCGTGCTTGCTGCAGCCGGCCTCCTCGGGGTGTATCTGGGGCTCATCAGCCTTGCCCAGGGACCTGGGCACGCGATCGAACAGCTGCAGGCCGACGCGCCGTTCGTCGCGCTCATCGCCGCCGGGTTCGGCACCCAGGTCGCGCTGTTCGTCGAGCTGCGCCGTCTGGATCGGCGGCACCGCGCCGGCGCGGCCGTGACGGCCGCCGGGACCGCGACCAGCGGCGCGGCGATGCTCGCCTGCTGCGCCCACCACGTGGTCGACCTTCTCCCCCTCCTCGGATTGTCCGCTGCCGCCGTCTTCCTCGACGCCTACCGCATACCGCTCCTGCTGCTCGGGATCGGCATGAACGCCCTCGGGATCGGTGTGGTCGACCGCGACGACCTTCGCGCTCGCCGAGCCTGCGCGATGGTCGCGGCGTCCGGTTCGTAGCGATCGCGCATCGAGGGCGCCCCGAGGCAGCCCGCCTCGAGATGCGGCGGGTCGGCTGACGGCCCGTCGCTCATGGCGGAAGGGCGCGCCGTCGCCGGTGCGGCAAGGCCTGACGTAGGAGGAGCGGAGCGTGGCGACTGCACACATGGAGAGGGCCGAGGCGACGTCGGATCCCGGCCGGCGGAGGAACGAGCGATTGATCCTGGCGGGCGTCCTCGCCTATGCCGCGATCGTCGTCCTGTTCATGTTCCTCCGCGGGATCGAGATCACGCCGGACGTCATGGCGATCGCCTTCGGGCTGGGCGCGGTCCTGCTCGGCCGCGGTCGGCTCTTCCTGCGTGACTGGATCCCGTTCGTGGCGCTCTTCCTCGCCTACGAGCTCATGCGCGGGCTCGCGGACAACGTCGGGTTCGGCGTCCACGTGGATCACATGGTCGCCGCCGAGCGGCTCCTGACGTTCGGGAACGTCCCGACCGAGCTCCTGCAGCGCTGGCTGCACCCTGCGACCGGGACCGATCCATTCGCGATCCTCGCGACGATCGTCTACATGCTCCACTTCGCGCTGCCGCTGGTGACCGGGTTCATCCTGTGGGTCTGGCGGCGGGCGCACTACTTCGACTTCGTCGCCGCGCTCATCCTGCTCAGCCTGTGGGCGTTCGTGACGTTCGTGGTGATGCCGACCGCCCCTCCGTGGTACGCAGCACAGGCGGGTGCGCTCAACGGACCGGACGGACGG
>JAJYMP010000218.1 GCA_021786915.1 Chloroflexota bacterium | reverse complement strand
GCCTGCGTTCGTGTACGACCTCGACGTCGTGGGCCGCCAGGTGGCCGGCCTTCGCGCCTGCTTGCCAACCCGCTTCGACCTGGCCTTCGCGGTCAAGGCCAACCCGAACCTCGCCGTCCTGCGGCACATCGCGGGCCTGGGTCTCGGTGCGGACGTGGCATCGGGCGGGGAGCTGCGGCACGTGGTGCGCGCCGGCTTCGACCCGGCGCACGTGGTGATGACCGGCCCGGGCAAGCGCGACGAGGAGCTGGCCGCAGCCGTCGAGGCGGGCGTCCGCGTGGTCACGGTGGAGTCGGTGGGCGAGGCTCGACGTCTCGCGAGCATCGCGGAGGGCCTCGGGCGGGTGCAGCCCGTCCTGCTCCGCACCGACGCGACGGGCGCGGCGTCGATGGAGCGCGTGCGGATCATCGGCGACGAGGGCGTGGGGAAGTTCGGCATGGGGCCAGCGGACCTGCGGGTCGCGGCGGCCGAAGCGGTGGCGTCGGGGTGGCTCGAGCCGATCGGCCTCCACGCCTTCGGGGCCTCGAACGTGACCGACGCTGCGGCCCTGGCGGGCCACGTCGAGGCGACGGTCGACGCCGCGAGCGCCCTGGCCGCGGACGCTGGGTTCGAGCTCCGGCTTGTCGACGCGGGCGGCGGGCTGGGCATCCCGTACGCGGAGCACGAGGTGGGGCTGGACCTCGACGATCTTGGCCGCCGGCTCGCCGCGCTGTCCGACCGCATGGACGACGGGGAGGCGACGCGCGGCACCCGCCTGCTGCTCGAGCCCGGCCGGTTCCTCGTCGCGTCCTCGGGCGCGTACCTCACCCGCGTGCTCGAGTGCAAGCAGGTGGGCCGGGGCCATGTCGTGATCGTGGACGGCGGGATCCACCACGTCCTGCGGCCCGCGCTGGTGGGGCAGGAGCATCGCGTACGGGTGGTGACCGGCGCCGCGGCCGAGCCCGACGCCCTACCCCACCGACTCCCCGTGTCCATCGCCGGACCGCTGTGCACAGGGCTCGACTTCTTCGCGCGCGAGGCGGTCATGGCCCTGCCGGCCCCGGGCGACCTCGTCGCGGTCCTGGACCTGGGCGCGTACGGTGCCACGGAGTCGATGCCGCTGTTCCTCTCGCACCCGATGCCGCCCGAGGTGGCAGTCCGCGGTGGCGAGGCGTGGGTGGCGCGGCCGCGCGTGGACCCCGACGTCTGGCTGGGCTGGCAGGTTGGCGAGCCCGACACCCGGCCGCCGGGCGAGTGACCAAGCCGGTCGTTCTCGTCGAGCCCACTGTTTCCTCGCTCGTCGAGCGCGCTCGCGGTCTGGTCGTCCCCGGCCGCCGACGCATCCTCGGCATCGCGGGGCCGCCCGGCGCCGGGAAGTCAACCCTCGCGGAGGCCGTGTGCGCGGCGCTTGGCCCGTCAACGGCCGCCCTCGTGCCGATGGACGGCTTCCACCTCTCGAACGACGCGCTCGTGCGGATCGGGCTGCGCGACCGCAAGGGTGCCCCGGAGACGTTCGACGCGCCGGGGTACGTCGCGATGCTGCGCCAGGTGCGCACCTCGCTGGGCCAGCGCGTGCTCGTCCCGTCCTTCGACCGCGACGCCGAGGCCGTCGTGCCCGACGCGATCGAGGTGCCGGCGGGCGTGCCGCTGGTCGTGGCCGAGGGCAACTACCTGCTGCTCGACCAGGGGCCGTGGTCCGAGATCTGTCAGCTCCTCGATGAGGCCTGGTACCTGCGCGCCGACGCCAGCCGGGTGCCCCGCCTGATCGCGCGCCACGTCGCCTTCGGCAAGCCGCCCGAGGCCGCCCGCGACTGGGTGCTGCGCAGTGACGAGGCGAACACCGCGAGGATCGCCCCCTCGGAGGCCCGCGCGGACGTCGTCATCGAGGGCATGCCTCGGCTGTAGGCTGCTGGAACCCGGACGCGTCTCGGCCCGTCCGGGACCCGCCCACCAGCCCAGGCGGACCCAGGGGGCCGGAATCCATGCGCCAACGCCTCGGGTCCTCCTGAGGCGCCGGCTGGACGTTGACGGGTATACTCCCCCGTAGTATGACGACACCGCAGCCCGCTCCCGCCTCCCAGTCCGTCGAGATCGTCCTCCCGATCGAGGGGATGACGTGCGCCTCGTGCGTGAACCGCATCGAGCGGTTCCTCAGGAAGACGCCCGGCGTGGAGATGGCAGCGGTCAACCTCGCCACCGAGAAGGCGACCGTGCTCGTGGACGTGGGCATGGTCGGCCGCGACGAGCTGGTGAAGGCCGTCGAGGCCGCCGGCTACGACGTCAAGCCTGAGGCGCCCGCCGCGGGCCAGGCGACGACCGCCTCGCTCGACGCCGAGATGACCGAGGAGGACGCCGACCGCGACCGCGCCCTGCGGGAGACGCTGCGGATGTCGGCGGCGTCGATCGCGACCTCGGTCGTGTTCATGGCGCTGATGTTCTGGCCGCAGATCGCCGTCTCCATGACCGACATCAACAAGGCGATCCTGCTGCCGGCCACGTTCGTCGTGGCGTGGGCGGGCAGCCGCTTCTACCGCGCCGCCTGGCGGGCCGGTCGGCACGGCGGGGCGACGATGGACACGCTGGTCGCCGTCGGCACGGCGGTCGCGTGGGCCTACTCGGCGTTCGTCGCCCTGTGGCCCGACGTGGTGATGCGCGCCGGCATCATGCCCGAGACCTACTTCGACTCGGCCACGATCATCCTGGGCCTCATCCTGCTCGGGAAGTACCTCGAGGGCCGCGCGAAGGGCCGCACCACCGGGGCCATCCGCCGGCTCGTCGGCCTCCAGGCCACCACCGCCCGCCGCATCCGCAACGGCGTGGAGGAGGACGTCGATCTCGCGGTCGTCGTCCCGGGCGACCTCCTCCGCGTCCGCCCCGGCGACAAGGTGCCGGTCGACGGCGTCCTTGCCGAGGGCGATTCGGCGGTCGACGAGTCGATGCTCACCGGCGAGCCGATCCCGGTCACCAAGCACCCGGGCGACGAGGTCATCGGCGCCACGCTCAACACCACGGGCTCGTTCGTCATGCGCGCCACCCGCGTCGGTCGCGACACCGCGCTCGCGCGCATCGTGGACCTGGTCCAGCGGGCGCAGGGGTCCAAGGCGCCGATCCAGCGGCTCGCGGACCAGATCAGCGCCGTCTTCGTCCCGGCGGTGCTGGCCGTCGCCGCCGCCACGTTCGCCATCTGGTTCCTCTTCGGCCCGGAGCCGCGGTTCACGCTCGCGCTCACCGCGTTCATCGGCGTCGTCATCATCGCCTGCCCGTGCGCCATGGGGCTCGCCACGCCCACCGCGATCATGGTCGGCACCGGCAAGGGCGCCGAGGCCGGGATCCTCGTCCGCGGCGGGGAGGCGCTCGAGGCGGCGGGCCGGATCGACACGGTCGTGATGGACAAGACCGGCACGCTCACGCTGGGCAAGCCGGCGGTGACCGCCATCGTCACTGCCGCCGGGTTCGACGAGGCGCGGGTGCTCGACCTCGCCGCGTCGCTCGAGCAGGGTTCCGAGCATCCGCTGGGCGAGGCGATCGTGCGGCGGGCGCGCGAGCAGGAGCTGGGGTTCGTCAAGGCGGGCTCGTTCGAGGCGATCGTCGGGCGCGGCGTGACGGGTGTGCTCGACGGGGCGCAGGTGCTCGTCGGGAGCCGGCGGCTGTTCTTCGAGCGCGGGCTCGCGACGATCGCGCTGGAGAGCGCCGCCGTTGACGCTCAGGCCAATGGCGCGACGGTCGTGTTCGTGGCCGTCGACGGCGAGCTGGCGGGCCTCATCGCCATCGCCGACCCGGTCAAGGCGGAGTCGGCCGAGGCGGTGCGCGGGCTCCGCGCGTCGGGCCTCGACGTCTGGCTGCTGACCGGCGACGCGCGGGTCACGGCCGAGGCGGTGGCGCGCCAGGTGGGCGTTCCCGCCGATCGCGTGATCGCCGAGGTGCTGCCGGCCGACAAGGACGCGGTCATCGCGCAGCTCCAGGGCGAGGGCCACAAGGTCGCGATGGTCGGCGACGGCATCAACGACGCGCCGGCGCTCGCGCGGGCCGACCTCGGCGTGGCCATCGGCACCGGCGCGGACGTGGCGATCGAGGCGTCCGACGTGACGCTGGTCGGCGGAGACCCCCGCCTGGTGGGCTCCGCGATCGCGCTCTCGCGCTGGACGCTGCGAACCATCCGCCAGAACCTGTTCTGGGCGTTCGCCTACAACGTGCTGCTGATCCCGATCGCGATGGGCGCCCTGTACCCGGCGTTCGGCGTGACGCTCAACCCGGCGCTCGCCGCGGGCGCGATGGCGCTCTCGTCGGTGAGCGTGGTGACGAACTCGCTGCGGCTGCGGGGCGTGGACGTGCGGCCGGGACGGGTGTCGGTCCTCCGGCCCGGCGTGCTCGGCCTCGTGCGCGACGGCGCGTACCTGCTGGTCATCGGCCTCCTCGGGCTGGCCCTCGCGGGCGGCGTGCTGGCCGCGGACCAGGCGATCGACGCCGCCCTGCCGACCGTGCAGGTTGCGGGGCCCACCGCGGCCGCCTCGCCCGGCACGATCACGTTGCGCGCCGGCCAGCTGACGGTCCTCGAGATGGCCAACACGGGATCTGGGGTGCGCCAGTGGATGGCCGAGGGCCTCGCCAACGTCGAGCTGCTCGCGCGACCCGGCCAGACCGCGCGGATCCGCGTCTCGATCTCGCAGCCCGGCACCTACACGACGATGCTGGGTGCGCCCGACGGCTCGGACGCCGCGCAGGGGACGCTGGTCGTCACGCCGTAGGGCGCCCCTCGGCGGGCCACGGGGGAACCAAACTGGTGATGGCGGCGTCGGGCGGAAGCCCGACGAGCGCTGCTTGGTCGGGTGGAGGAGGCGTGATGGCCGGGTCCGACGGTGTCGGGTCCGGCCACGCGCATTCCTGGGACGCGCGGCTCCCGGTGGTGGGGCTGGACCACCAAATCCCTGTCCAGAGCCCGTCTCGAGCCCGAAATGGTGGCACTGGCGCACCAACGGCCGTCAGGTGGTGGGCCAGTGCCAACGAAACGCCCGCCTGCTGCCCCCTCCGCCGCGATTTGGTGGCGCAGCCCCACCACCGCTCGTCGCCCCGGGCGCCCGCGCTCAGCCCCCCTTCGGAGCCAGCTCGAAGACCCGGGCCGTCTTCTGGGCGCGGTCCTCCAGCTCGGTCGTCGTCCGCACCTCGTACGTCGCCAGCTCGACCAGCCCATCGGTCGGCAGGTAGGCGCGGCCCGGGTCGCCAACCAGCACGTCGAGGCCCGCCGCGCGGCATCGGCGCAGCCACGGCCAGATGCGCTCGGCGAAGCCCGTCTCGTACCAGGTGTCGCCCGCGAGCACGACGTCGGCGTCAGGCGGGTCGTCGTCGAGGACGTCGCCCCGGACGACCGTGACGCGCTCGCCCGCGGCGCGTGCGTTGAGTCGGATGGCCGCCCAGCTGAAGGGGTCGATGTCGGCGGCGGTGACCTCGACCGCCCCGGCCCCGAGGGATGCCAGGGCACACAATCCCGACCCGCTCGCCACGTCGAACACGCGCCGCCCCGCCACGCGCTCCGGGTGCTCGCGCAGGTACCGCGCCAGCGCCAGCCCGCCCGCCCACGCGAAGGCCCAGTAGGGGAGCGGCGCGTCCTCGTCGCGGGTCTCGACCTGAGCCGCGCGCCACAGCGGCAGCACCTCGTCGGCGAGGTGGAGGCGCACGTGCTCGGCGCCCGGCACGGGGCGCAGGCGCGTATGGCGCAAAACGAAGGCGCGGGGGTCGGCGGCCACGCAGGCGATGCTACGGCGTTCGGAGCTGCCACGGGGCCGGGCGAGCAAACGGGGCGGGGCCGCGGCGCGGGGCCCGGCGCATCAACGGTGCGGGGCCGCGGCGCGGGGCCCGGCGCATCAACGGTGCGGGGCCGTGGCGCGGGGCCGTTGCCGCCGCGTACACTCGGGTGATGGAGCTCCCGACCGCTGACCGTCACGCGCGCATCGAGGTCCCCCCCGACCCCCGCGACATCCCCGGCACATTCCCCAAGCGCCTCGTCGTCGAGGTTCGCTTCGGCGACACCGACGCGATGGGCCACGCCAACAACTCGCGCTTCCTGACGTACTGCGAGTCGGCGCGGATCGACTACTGGCAGGCGGCCACCGGCGAGCCGTTCGCGCTGGCCACCCACGGCGCCGAGGAGAGCCTGATCCTGGCCGAGGCCAGGGTCGCATTCCGCTCGCCCGCGCTGTTCGGCGAAGTGCTGACGGTGGAGACGCGGGCGGCCCGCATCGGGCGCACGTCATTCGGGCTCCAGCACCGCCTCACGGCCTCCGCGTCGGATCGCGGGCCTGCTCGTCTAGTCGCCATCGCGGAGGACGTGCTCGTTCTCTACGACTACGCGAACGCCCGGCCACGGCCCATCCCCGAGGAGCTCGCGGTGCGGCTCGAGGCCTATGAGGGGCGCCGCCTGCGCGAGTAGTCGGACCCTGCGCGAACCCCCGCTACGCCTCGAAGCGGCGGAAGATCGCTACCGCGTTCTGACCGCCGAAACCGAACCCGTTGACCGCCACCGTGTCCACCTTCTGGTGGCGCGCCACGAGCGGCACATAGTCGAGGTCGCACTCGGGGTCGGGCGTGTGGAGGTTCGCGGCCGCGAACCTC
>JAJYMP010000756.1 GCA_021786915.1 Chloroflexota bacterium | reverse complement strand
TGTTGTCCAGGAACTGGATGCCCTTCGAGTGATTCGCCGAGATCCCATCGTTCGCATATGAGACGCGGTTATCGGCCATGATCCCGGGCCCGCCCCAGGCGAACATCCCGATCGAGTAGCCGTCCCCCTGGACGTTCGTCACGGCATTGTCGTGGAAGTCGAACGAGCCACCGCTCGCAGCGTAGATCCCACGCAGGTAGACGTTCCGAACCGTGACGTTCTGGACGACGAGTCCGTCGTAGACTCCGAGAAGATAGTTCGTGATGATCCCGTTGCGGGCATCGAGGTCGGCGCCATTGCGGACGATCCCGCTCGTGAGGGCCGGGTTGTCCCCGTCGAGCACGAGGTTGCTGATTGTGACGTTCGATGCCTGGACGAGGATCACGTTGCTCGCCGTGCCGCCGCACAGCGATGAGCCCAGACACGGATTGGGGGCGGAAGCCGCGGGCTCGATGACCGTCGCGCCATCCTCATCGCCATGGAGCGTCACCGACCGGTCCACGACGACGTTCTCCACGAACGTCCCTGGACCGACATTGACGGTGTCGCCCGCGGCGGACTGGCCGATCGCGTATCCGATCGTGCGACAAGGCGCCGCCGAGCTGCTGCAGCTGCCGGCATCCACGCCGCCAGCCGCGACGTAGCGATCCGATTCGGCCGCCCGGACCGTCGCGAGCGGCAACGTCAGCGCCACGAGGGCTGTCGCGACGAGTGCGCCGATCAGTCGACGCCAACTGCTACGACCGGTCGGTGCGAGCAGGGCCATGCGCATCGCCTGTGTCCTCCCGTGCGTGGCGCCATGGCACCACGAGCCTGCAGGCCCAGCGGGCATCGCGACCCTGCTGTGACCCCTCCTCAGCAACCCTCGCGACCCGCCGATGGGACCGGAGAGTAGCGACCCACGGCGGTGCCGATGACCCGGCACCACCGTATTCCGGAGGTACTACATCTCGGGCCACGTCCCGTCAAGGCTCGATCGGTCACCAGGCGATCAAGTCGGTGCAGCAAGGCGCCGCCGGCGGAGGGTCGAGCGTCCATCCCAGACAGTGGCAAGCTCGTGCGGATGTGCTCCCGGACACGGCCCGTGACGCTCAGGGTTTCCCCCGTCGGGGGAAGCGCAATCAGGGCTGGGCGAGCCAGCCGCAGTTGAGGGTGATCTCGTCGCGGATCGGCTGCTCCCGCCCTGCGGCCACGGCCGCGATCAGGGGCTGGAGGTGGTCGCGGACCGATTGCGTCCAGAAGGGGCTCTGCCAGGACGGCCAGCTTGGGATGGCGGCGATGGCCGCCGCGTCCGACCGGGTGCGGACCGAGTCGCCGGCAGCCTGCGCATCGCGCCAATCGTCGAACCAGATGCAGACCGCGTTGATCTCGACCCACGATCGCGCGCCGCCTCGGCTGTACGAGCCTGAGCCATCCTGGACCGCGAGATGGTCGGGCCACGTGCGACCGGCCGGCAGGGGCACGACACCCTTGGCCGCCTCGAGCTCCGCCTGGTACTCCTGGGCGCTCGCGAGTCCGTAGGGATCCT
Source organism: Chloroflexota bacterium (assembly GCA_021786915.1). The sequence goes on along the minus strand of JAJYMP010000756.1, from coordinate 5,068 downwards.
CGGTGCTCAGGATGGCTGCGCCGACGGCGAAGGCCGTCGGGAGCAGCACCAGGAGCGCCGCCGCCAGGAGCACGCTGCGGCGAATCGGCAGCCGCCGCGACCTTCCAGGCGACGCCATGAGGGCCTGCTCGATCCGCTGATCCAGGGTCGCCCGTTGGGCCGTCGACAGTGGTTCCTGCAGCGCGTCACGAACACGCGCCGCGAAGGGCTCATGCATCGACACGGTACGCCTCCCGCAGCCGCGTCAGACCGCGGCTGATGAGCTTCTGGGTCGCCTCTTCACTCTTGCCGATGACGGCGCCGATCTCGCGCGCCGTCATGTCCGCCCCGAAGCGCATCGCGATCGCGTCGCGTTGCGGGTCCGGCAGCGCCATCACCAGCCATCGGATGCGGCGGCGCTCGTCCAGGGCAACGGCAACGTCCTCGGGCGAAGGAGCGGCGCGGGGCTCGGCACCGGCGTCCTCGTCGCGTCGGACGTCGTGGCTGCGACGCCGCTCGTGATCGATCGCCGCATTGCGGGCGATGCGGATGAGCCACGCCCGGAGTCCCGCACCGCGCGTCCTGTAGCGGGCGATCGCGACAAGCGCGCGCTCGAAGGTGACGGCCGTCAGCTCCAGGGCGTCATCGGGCTCCGCGCAGCGCGAGCGCAAGTAGCGGAAGACGTCATCGCGGTGGCGCACGTAGATGTCGGCGAAGGCGGAGATGTCAAGACGGGCGCGTTCGACGAGCTCGTCCTCGATGGCCGACGACTCCGTCGACTCCAGCCGGCTGAGCCGGAGAGCGTCCATCCGGTGGGCAACCTCGCTTCGGATCGTGACGTCTCAGTAACGGACGCACGCGGCCATTCCGGACATCAGGCGCCTCCGTCGTCCAGGCTGGCGGCGGGGTGACAGGAGCCCAGGACCCGACACTGTCAGTGGATCGTGACTCGCAGGCAACAGCACTCTCGACCTAGAGGCCGACGTCGTACTGCAGCTCCGCGACCGTAACGTCGATGTACTCGAGGTCGCCGTCGGCCAGCTTCCAGACGGCTCTGCCGCGAACCGGGAGCCTCAACCCGGCGAGCTCGCCGTACTCGTCCACGGGGGTTGACCAGCGTTCGAGGACGAATCCTCGGTCGACGGTCCGGTAACGCTCGGCTGCGAAGTCGACGAGCTTCCCGATCTCGTCGAAGATCATCGTTGCGCTGACGGTTCTGCCGCTGTCCGTGAGCGTCACCCGGGCCGACCGGTCGTCCACGGGCTCGAAGGAGACGTTGTCGCCCAGGAAGGCGGTCGGGAACCAGATCATCTCGCTGAGGTACCGCATCATCGAGCCCTGGTCCATCTCCGGCCCGACCACGTCGGCGATCGGGAAGAGCCCAAGGGCTTTGATGAGCATGTTCCCGGCACCCTCGCGGTACATGTCTCGCGCCCGCACCAGGGGGAAGGGTCCCAGCCGGAGCACGGCGTCCCAGACGAACCCGGGTGGTCGCACCGAGTAGTGCTCCTCCGCGCTCAGGGGGAACCACGGCTGCCCGGGATTCGGCTGCATCCGGCCCGCCTGGGTGAGGCGAACGGTGCCGACGAACGGCCGACCGACGACCCCCGCGTACGTGAGATATCGACGTACCGGCTCCGGCAGGCCGCCGAGCATCTCCTCGGTGATGAGGCCCTGGGGCGGGGGCGCCGAGGTCCGAAGCAGCGACTCGACGTCTGTCCGGGCGAGCCGTGCGAACCTCCGGAATCCGGCCAGCACGGCGCCGAGGGCGGCGGCAAGGACGAGCACCGCGAGCGCCAGGACCCATCCGAGATTCGTGCTCATCGTGCGTTCGTCCCTCCTTCAGTTCGCGCCGATCGCGGAGGTGCCCGTCTATCACCTGTCGACGTTCCCTCTCGACAACGCTACCCGCGCCGCGTCACAGGTGGATAGAGCCGAAGGGCAAACGTGGATCGATGATGATGGTCCGCACGGCAGACGGGAGGTTGCCCGGCGAGCCGGACCAATGAGACGGCCGCCGGGCCCACAGGGTCGGTATCGGCCCGACGCTCGGCACTATCTGCTCATGGTGCCGACCCTGCCGCCGCCTGCAGCAGCATCGCGCGAAGGTGGGGGATAAGAATCGCTTCAGCGGGCTGTCGCCGATTGCCGAAAGATGCCGCGACAGTAGCCCAGGGTTGCCAGCCGAGCTCAGTATCGGTAGAGGGAGGCCACAAACGGCGTCCGGTTGAACATCAGCATGGCCAATGGCAGCCCGATCACGGTGAGCTGAACCAGCCACGCCAGAGCCATCCATAGCGCAGATGCCCACCAACCGACGAGGATGAACCAGAGGCCACGGATCGGCCAAGTCGTCTGCGATCGCCCACCCTCAGAGATAACCGTTCGACCATCGGCATCCTGACCGATGGTCCACACGCGGGTTCGGGGCCGGAGGGTCAGGATCGACGGCAGACGGTTGATGAGCCAGATGGCGATGGGGATGCCGATGACCGTGACCAGCGCGATCCAGGCGATCGCGACGGCGATCCCTGAGGCCCACCAGCCGATCAGCAGCCACCAGATGAACCGCACGAGCAGGTTGGGCCCGCTCTGGTGAACGATCACCGTCTGGCCCATCGAACGACCTCCCGGGTAGGGAGGCTACCCGTCCGACCGCAATAGCTGTCGCATGCGAGTGTACGACGCGACCATCACGCGAGCGTCCTAGTACCTAGTTGCACAAGTCAGCGTAATGATTGCTGAAGCTCACCTGGTGCACCTCCCGCTTCTGCCAGTCGAATGGGGCGGCGGTGGTGTTGTAGGCCGCCACGAAGGCGTCGATGCCGCGACGGACGTGCATGGGCGAGGTGTGGCTCGCGCCGTCGAGCGCACCCCGCTTGAGGATGCTGAACCAGACCTCGACCTGGTTGAGCCAGCTCGCGTGGGTCGGGGTGAAGTGGAAGTGGACGTTGCGATGGCGGGCGAGCCAGCGATCGTGCTTGGGCCTGTGGGTGCTGAGGTTGTCGAGCACCACATGGAGCTCGGTGGCGGGGTGGGCGGCAACGACCTCGTTCATGAAGTCGAGGAACTCGCGCCGCCGGCGGCGGGCATGGTGGGCGGCCTGGACCTGGCCCGTGGCCACCTCGAGCGCGGCGAACAGCGTCGTCGTGCCGTGACGCTTGTACTCATGGGCGAACCCGGTCAGCGCCCGCCCGTCGGGCAGCCGGAGCCAGCCCTGGGCGCGTTCCAGCGCCTGGATGCTGGGCTTCTCGTCGACGCACACGACGAGCGCGTTCTCGGGCGGGTCGAGATAGAGCCCGACGATGTCGGCCGCCTTCTGGGTGAACTCGGGATCGGTGCTGATGCACCAGCTCCGGCGCCGCCGCAGGCTGATGCCGTGGCGACGGAGCGTCCGCCACACCTGGTCCGCGCTGACGTCGCCGAGGTGCGCGGCCAGCAGCGAACCCGTCCACGTCGCGTGGCCCGCTGGTGGCCGCTCGTCGAGCGCGGCGAGGATCCGGCGCTCGGTCGCCTCGTCGTACCGCGCGACGGCGCCGGGTCGGGGCGCATCGATGAGCCCGGCGAGTCGCTCGCGCGCGAAGCGGGTCCGCCACTTGCTCACCCGGGCCGGTCGGGTCCGGAGCTCGCGGGCGATCTCGTTGGTGCCGCTGCCCTCGGCAGCGGCCAGGATGATCTGGGCCCGTTCGACCATCCGCTGCTCGCTCGTCCCGGCCCGCAGCCAGGATCGGAGCGTGTCCTGCTCAGCCTCCGACAACACGATGGGAGTGGCGGGCTTTCTCATCCACGGAGCGTACATCATGACGCTCTCTACCGCCAGTAAGTACTGGTCAAGATGGTTGAACGAAAGGACCGCTTGTCGTGCGTCCGCGCACCACCTACGGTCCGCCCGACACGCGAACCCCGTTCGCCGTTGATCGCGAAGCGCACCTCAAGATCATGGACCGACTATCGATCCCGCCTGGCTGGCGTCCCGGACTCCGGGCAGGCGTTCTCTCCGTCTGCGCGGTGCTGGTCGCGGGCACCGCCCTGGCCGTCTCCGCGAACGTCTCCGACCACTTCGCCCGTGCCGCGATCGACGAGGCCGTTGGGTCCATCGAGGCGGTGGTCCGAGGGTACGTCGACCCGATGGTCACGGAGGGCGGGATCGCCACCCTGGCGAGCGACCAGCGCGCCGCGATCGACGCTCAGCTGAGCCGCCTCGTGGCGTCGGGGAAGATCCTGCGGGTCAAGATCTGGGCGCCCGACGGCACGGTCGCCTTCTCCGACCTGCCGGCCTTGCGCGGCCGCCAGTTCCCCATCGGCGATGAGCTCGGCGACGCCCTCGCGGGGAAGGTCGCGGCCGAGTTCTCCAGCGCGACCGCGGACGAGAATGTCTTTGAGCGAGGACTCGCGCAACGCTTCCTGGAGATCTACCTGCCGATCCGGGCATCCGGAAGCCGCGACGTTCTCGGCGCCTACGAGATCTACGAGGACGCCGCGCCGAGTGAGGCCCACATCGCGACGACCCGCCGGGACGTCCTGCTGATCGTCGGCGCGATGGCGCTGGGCCTGCTGGCGCTCCTGTTCGCGGCCTTCTCCGGAGCGTCTCGGCTCCTCGCTAGCCAGAACCGCCAGTTGCGTCGGAGTGAGCAGCGCTTCCGGTCCCTCGTCCAGAACTCCGCCGACGTCGACATGGTCCTGCGAGCCGACGGGAGGATCGCCTACGAGAGCCCAGCCGTCGAGCGCGTCCTGGGCTACCGGGCCGAAGACCGGACCGGCCAGCCCGCCTTTGACATCGTTCATCCCGACGACCGAGACTTCGGGGAGCAGCTGCTCTCCGGAGTCATGCGCACACCGGGTGCCCAGCTGTCGGGTGAACTCAGGGCTCGGCACGCCGACGGGTCCTGGCGGCTCATCGAGGCAGTCCTAAAGAACCTGCTCGCCGACCCTGCCGTCGACGGCGTCGTCGTCAACTACCGCGACATCACGACGCGCAAGACCCTCGAGGAGGAGCTCAGGCGGCAGGCCTTCCACGACTCACTGACCGGCCTCGCCAACCGGGCCCTCTTCGCGGATCGCCTAGACAATGCCCTATCGCGGACCCGGC
>JAJYMP010000172.1 GCA_021786915.1 Chloroflexota bacterium | reverse complement strand
CGAGCGGGCCGGGAGCGTCGTGCTGGAGGTGATCGACGAGGAGCCGTGGGGCGGGACGCGGAGCTGGCGCCTCGACGCGAGCCCCGATGGCGCCACCTGCCGGCCGACGGACGCCTCGCCCGACCTCACCCTGCCCGTCGCCGCGCTGGGCGCGGCCTACCTGGGCGGGACCCGCCTGCGCGACGCGGTCCGCATGACGGGCGTCGACGAGCACCGGGCGGGCGCCCTCTCCGAGGCTGACGCGCTCTTCCGCACCGCCGACGAGCCGTGGTGCTCCACGCCCTTCTGAGCCGAGGCGCGGCCAGGGAGCGGAGGCGCAGGCTCACGCCTCGCGCGGCCGCCCCGTCGTCCGACGCACCACGAGCGAGACCGGCATCACCTCGCGCATCGGGCCTTCGTCGTTGCCCGCGATCAGCGCCTCGAGGCGCGCCACCGCACGCTCGCCGCTCTCGGTCAGGGGCTGGTGGATCGTGGTGAGCCCCACGAAGTCGGCCGCCTCGACATCGTCGTAGCCGATCACCGAGAGGTCGCCCGGCACCTCGAGCCCGAGGGCCGACGCCGCCTCGAGCACGCCAATCGCCTCGGTGTCGGACGCCACGACGATGCCGGTCGGGCGATCGGGCCTGGTGAGGATCGCCGCCGCGGAGGTGCGGGCGCTCGGCCGCGAGTGCTCGGCGAGCCCGAGGTGGTCGCTCCGGATCGCGAGCCCCTCCTCACGGAGCGCCTGCTCCACGCCGCGGAGGCGGAGCCGGCTCGACGAGAAGCCGAATCCCGGCCGCGGGACGTCGCCGATGAATCCGAGGCGGCGGTGGCCGAGCTCAAGCAGGTGGCGGGCGGCGATCCGGCCCCCGTCAACGTCGTCCATCACGACCCGGGGCACGCTTCGGTGGTGGGCGTCCAGCAGCACGAGCGGCAGGCCCGTGGCTTGGATCCGGGCCAACTCCTCCTCGTGGGGCGTGATCGACATCAGGATCAGCCCGTCGATGCGCTCGGGCCGGGCGATCGTCCGCAGCACCGCGTCGCGGCGTTCCGCCGACTCGACGTTCATCGTGATCATGTCGAGGCCCGCGGCGACGAGCGACAGCTCGATGCCCCGCAGGCGCTCCACCACGGACGGCCGCGTGAGGAACGGCACCACCACGCCCACTGTCTGCGAGCGGCCCAGCGACAGGCGCCGCGCGGCCGCGCTCGGGACGAAGTCCAGCTCGTCGATCACGGCTTGAACCCGGGCGCGCGTCTCCGGATCGACGTTGGGCTTGCTGTTCAGGACCCGGCTCACGGTCCCACGCCCGACGCCGGCCTTGCGTGCGACGTCGCCGATCGTGACTGGCATTGGTCCTCCGGCCGGGATGTGGTGATGAGGACATCATATCCGAGTTCGCGGGACCGGTTCCATGGGCCGCGCATGTTGTGGCGGGTGATCGTAACTTCCCTCTTCCACTCCGCGCGATTACCTGCTACGCTGCGCCCGTCATCTCATGGGAGCGGTTCCACGAGAGACTCGATGGCGGTCTAGGAGGAGCAACGCGGACATGTCAGGCGAGTTGGACAGAAGCGTCAAGCGACGCGATCTACTCAAGGCCGGCGCGGTGCTCGGCCTCGGCATCCCGGGCATCGGCGCGTTCCTCGCGGCATGCTCGAATTCGGCGGCCTCCCCCAGCGCCGCGTCCCCAGCGGCGGCGTCAGCCGTTGCCAGCCAGCCGAACGCCGCAAGCGCCACCGCTGCCGCGTCGGCCCCGTCGAGCGCGGCAAGCGCCGCCGCCGACCCCACGGTGACGGTCAACCTGTACGACACCATGCCGCAGGCCACCCAGACTGAGTGGCTCAACACGTGGTACCCGCAGTTCCAGAAGCTGCACCCCACGGTCTCGATCAAGGAGACCAACGGCGGCATCGAGAACGCGCAGACGCTCCGCCAGCAGGTCGCGGCGAACACCGACACCTCGCCCGACATGGCGTGGATGGAGAGCGGCGAGATGGGCGCCTACTCGGACGCCGGTCTGCTCGCGGACGTGGACACCTGGCTGAACGGCAAGCCCGACGTCAAGGCGGACATCTACCCGTCGCTGGTCACCCTGTGCTCGTACAACGGCAAGGTCCAGAGCCTGCCCTGGATGACCAACAACTGCGCGATGCTGATCAACACCGACGCCTTCGCGGCGGCGGGCGTCGCCATCCCGGACCAGGATCCGACCAAGACCTGGACGTGGGAAGACTTCGCGGCGGCGTGCCAGGCGATCACCGAGAAGGCGGGCATGAAGGGCTACCTCATGAACGCCACCCAGAACGGCTGGGACGCCTGGCTGTTCCACGCCTGGCTCGCCACCGCCGGCGGCACGTTCCTGTCCGATGCGGGGGACCCGGGCTTCGCCGGGCCCGAGGGCCTCGAGACCATGACCTACCTGCAGGGCCTGGTGACGAAGGGCTACACCTCGCCGCTCGACAAGGGCTGGGAGCTGACGCTCTGGTTCGGCAAGAAGGCCGCGATCGTGTGCAACGGGCCGTGGAACCTGCCGGACCTCCAGAAGTTCACCGACTTCAAGTTCACCGTGGTCCCGTTCCCGCGCCACAAGCAGCCGGCGACCAACATCGGTGGCGACAACCTGTTCGTGTTCAAGCACAGCGACGACAAGGTCAAGGGCGCGTTCGCCTACGCCGACTTCATGCTGAGCAAGGACTTCCAGGTGGCGTTCAACATCCAGTCGGGCAACCTGCCGGTCACCAAGACCGCGACCCAGGACCCGGCCTACCAGGCGCAGCTGGACAAGTACCCGTACCTCCGGGGCTGGGTCAACGGGGTCCCGTACGGCGTGGCCCGGTCCGCGCTGCCGCAGTCGAGCGACGCGCAGACGGCGTTCGGCAAGGACGCGTGGGACCCGATCATCCTCCAGGGCGCGGACGTCCAGGCCAGCCTCGACGCCGCGGCAAAGGCGGTCACGGCCCTCAAGTCGTAGGGGCGTGACGCGTCGGACGAGGCCCGTCCCCGGGCCCGCCTGACGAACTCACCAGGGAGGGTCGGGCGCCAGCACCTCAGGCGGCTGGCCCTCCTCATCGGATCGTCCGGGTAAGGAGGCCCGCACGATGACTGCAGCCGCTGTCAGCGAAACCGCCGGCGCCAGGGCGCGCCGCGAGGGCGGCCCCGGCGTGCGTGCCCAGCTGATGAACGCCTCGTTCGTCATGCCGGCACTCGCGCTCATGGCCGTCTTCCTGTTCTACCCGATCATCTACGTCGTCTGGCTCAGCTTCCAGAAGTGGAACCTGCTGGGCTCGCCGAAGTGGATCGGCCTCGACAACTACACGAACATCGTCTCGGGCTCGATGCAGGCGGATTTCGTGCACTCGCTGCTCGTGTCCACGGTATTCGTGCTTCTCGCGATGCCCGCGCAGATCCTGCTGGGCCTGCTACTGGCGATTCTCCTCGAGCGCGAGCTCAAGGGCCGCACGTTCTTCCGCGCCTCGTTCTTCTTCCCGATGGTCGTGTCCTTCGTGGCGGCGGGCGTCGCGTTCAGTTGGCTGTTCGACCCGCAGCTGGGCTACTTCACCACGCTGCTCGCGTCGTTCGGCATCACGATCCCGAACTGGCACCACGACCCGTTCTGGGGGATCGTGATCGTGGTGGTCATGAACACCTGGAAGGTCGCCGGGTTCTCGATGATCCTGTACATCGCGGGCCTCCAGGGGATCAGCAACGACCTGTACGAGGCTGCCGAGATCGACGGCGCTCGAACGGTCTGGCAGCGCTTCCGCTACATCAGCTGGCCACTCCTGATCCCCACCACGGCGCTGCTGGTCATCACCAACACCATCGGCAGCTTCCAGGCCTTCGTGCCGTTCTTCGTCATGACCAACGGGGGTCCGTCGGGCCAGACCGAGACGATCGTCTACTTCATCTTCAACACGTTCACCAACCGGACCGGCGTCGCCTGCGCCGCCGCCACCCTGTTCCTCGTCCTCGTCCTGGTCATCACCGCTGTCCAATTGCGTGTGACCCGGCGAAGCGAGCAGAGCATCTACTGAGGGGAGGCGCAGACCATGAACCGCCCCGGCAATTCCAATCGCGGCAAGTACCTGATCCTGGTGCCGCTGACCGTCGTCTTCCTGTTCCCCTTCATCTGGGTGATCTTGACGTCGCTCAAGACCAACCAGGAAACGCTCACCAGCCCGGGCAGCCTGCTCCCGGCCGTCCCGCAGTGGGGCAACTATCCCGACGTCATCGGCCGGATGAACTTCTGGCGCGAGCTCTTCAACACGCTTGTGATGACGCTCTCGGTCACCTTCGGCCAGATCGCCGTGGGCGCGCTGGCAGGCTACGGTTTCGCACGCCTCAAGTTCTGGGGCCGCGACTGGCTGTTCCTGCTGGTGCTGGGCACGATGATCATCCCGTTCGAGATCCTGTTCGTGCCGATCTTCCTGATGCTGTCGGGCTGGCACTGGCTCGACTCATACCAGGCCCTGATCGTCCCGAGCCTCGCGAGCCCGTTCTCGATCTTCGTCTTCCGTCAGTTCTTCATCACGATCCCGAAGGACTTCGAGGAGGCGGCCAAGGTGGACGGCGCGGGCCCCTACCGCACGTTCTTCTCGGTGATGCTGCCGCTCTCGGGCTCGGCGATCGCCACGGTGTTCATCCTCACGTTCCTGGGCGAGTGGAGCAACCTGCTCAAGCCGCTCGTGTTCAACACGAACCCCGACATGTACGTGCTCCAGCAGGGCCTGGCCATCACCCTCAACAAGGGAGCCAACCTGTCGCCCGACATCGCCACGCTGATGACCGGCGTCATCCTGGTCAGCGTCCTGCCGGTGGTGATGTTCCTCATCGGTCAGCGGTACTTCATCCGCAGCATCGCGGCGTCCGGCGTCAAGGGCTGAGCCCGCGAGGCCAATCCACCGTGAGCGATCAGCAGATGTCCGCCACCGCCGCCCCGCCCTGGCGGCGGCGGCGGGTCGGCGCCTGCGGGGCAGCGCGATGACCCTGCGGCTGCCCGACGACTGGGTGTGGGACGCGTGGTTCGCCGTGGACGGGGATCTCGTTCACGCGTTCTTCCTCTCTGCGCCGCGGTCGCTGGGGGATCCCGACCTTCGGCACGGCCACGCGCGCGTCGGCCACGCCGTGTCGCGCGACCTCCATGCCTGGGAGCTCCGTCCGTCGCCGCTGCCGGCCCCTGGGCTGGGCGACATCGACGCGCGGGCGACGTGGACGGGGAGCGTGATCCGCGATGGCGACCGCTGGCTCATGGGCTACACCGGGATCGGGCTGCAGGACGGGGGCCGCTGGGTGCAGCGGATCGGCCTCGCGACCTCGCCGGACCTCAATGCCTGGACCAGGACCGACGCCGTGGTCCGAGCGGATTCCCACTGGTACGAGACCGCCGGCCTCGCGGGCCGCGCGGAGCACTGGCGCGACCCCTGGCTCCACGTCGACGACGCGGGTGTGCTCCACCTGTTGATCACCGCCAAAGCGCGGCGCGGTCCACCGGACGCCCGCGGCGTCATCGGCCACGCCTGGTCGCACGACCGGAAGGCCTTCGAGGTTGGCCCGCCACTCTCCGCGCCCGGCGAGGTCAGCCAGCTCGAGGTGCCCCAGCTGGTGCCGATGGGGGATGGCCGGTGGGTCGTCCTCGCCAGCCTGCGCGCGATCGACCATGCCGCGGTTCGCCGCGCCCGTCCGGGATTCGTGCCCGAGACGGGGACCCTGGCGCTGGTGGGGTTGTCGGCGCTGGGGCCGTTCGCCGTGCCGCCGGGTCCCTGCCTCCTTGGGGACCCGGCGGACCGGTGGTACGCGGGTCGGCTCGTCGAGCTGGGAGGGAAGCGGCACCTCATGGGCTGGCTTGATCGCGACGCCCAGGGCCGCTTCGTGGGCGAGTTGGGCGACCCCGTTCCGGTGGAAACGGGGCCTGACGGCCTCCTGCGCGTCGCCTGCACACCGGAGTGGTGCTGATGCCCTCGTCCGCATCGCGCCGTCCGCGCGTCGCGGCCGCGCCCGGGCGCGCGGGGGCCGTGCCACCGCGTCTCGCTGACGTCGGCGAGGAGGAGGCGGCGCTCGAGCGGGCCGAGGCGGTCGCCCGACGCGCCCTGGGCCTCGATGCCGCCCCGGGCACCGTCGCCCCGGACGCCGGCGCCCCCGAGAGCGAGGCGTTCCTGCTGCGCCTACGGCGCTGGTGGCCGGACCTGTGGGACGGGCTGCGCACGCCATGGGCGGAGAGCCCGGTCCGCGATGAGGAGCTCATGGCGCTGGTTGCGAGGCTGGCCGCCCGCTGGGCCGCCCGCCCCGCCGCGCTGCGCGCCCTCGACCGGGAGCGCCTCTACCACCCCGACTGGTTCCAGGACCCCTCGATGATCGGGTACGTCTTCTACGTCGACCGCTTCGCCGGGACGCTGCGGGGCGTGGAGGACCACCTCGACTACCTCGACGAGCTCGGGGTCCGCTACGTCCACCTGATGCCGATCCTCCGCCCTCGTCCGGGCGACAACGACGGCGGCTATGCCGTGGCCGACTACCGCGCCGTCGACCCGCGCCTCGGCACGATTGCCGATCTCGAGCACCTGTCGCGCGAGGTCGAGAGCGGCCGTGCGCCCCAGTTCGTACCGGCGCGCGAAACCCTGTCCGACGGCTCGGTGATCGTCCTCGCGCAGGCGCTGGAGGAGCACGCGGCC
>JAJYMP010000339.1 GCA_021786915.1 Chloroflexota bacterium | reverse complement strand
GGGCAGAGGACCCTCCCCGGAACCCCACCGTCGCCCACCCCGGGCGGCGTGCCAGACTATCCGCAGACCACCGAGAGGAGGTGACCAACAGGGGGTGAACCCAGCCCTCGCGTCGGCCGCTCCGCGGCCTCCGACGGAGGGTGATCGAAAACCCCGGAATGGGTGATCGGATTCAGCGGAATACGCAGAGGAACGCGATGAGGTCCGCGTCGACGTCCTCGGTCCGCGCTTTATCGCGGTCGCGCAGGACCGCGAGCAGGCGGTCCACATAGATATCGCTGTCGCGTTTTCTGGGTGAGCTTGACGACTGTCGCCATGATGACTCCCACGGTCTTCTCGCCACCTTCGCTGTCCGCGTCCTCGTAGGTCGATCGCGTCGTGTATAGTCACATGGCCGGAGAACTCGCCAGCGAGGACTATACACGAGCGCTGGGATGAGCTACGATTTCGATTGGGATGAGGCGAACGAAGAGCATTTGCTCCTCCGCCACCACGTCTACGCGGACGAGGTGGAAGAGGTCTTCTACGGTGGACCAGCTGTTCGACACGAGGGTGACGTCTACCTGGCGGTCGGCCCGACTGAGGCCGGCCGGTGGCTCCTCATCGTCTTCGAGTTGCGGGAGGGCCGAATCAGACCGTTCTCGGCCCGTGACCTCAATGACCGCGAGAAGCGGCGGTTCAAGCGATGACCGATAAGCAGGTGCTCGAACGGGCCGGCGAGCGGGACTACGCTGAGGTATGGGACGACCTCGAAGACGTCAGCGCCCAGTTCGCCGACGTACGCCCAAAGAAGGACCGTCAACTCAACCTGCGGGTCGACGCCGATCTGTTGGCGGCACTGAGAATGGCGTCCGCTCAGGCGGGTGAGGGTTACCATTCCTTCGCCAGGCGACTCATTGAGGAGGGGCTAGCACGTGCCTTGGAGGGCGAACCCGCTGAGCCTAGTTCAGCGGCGACCGCAGCGCCCAGTCGACGGCCGTTTCAGGTGAAGGAGGTCCTGCTCGTCCTCCTCAGCCAGCCTGGTGCGAGCGACCAGGAGAACGAGCCGGTCGTCGGGAAGACCCGCCTCCAGAAGCTGCTCTTCCTCGCAGCCCAGCACCTCAAAGGAGAGGTTGCCGCTCGATTTGAGGCCTACAGCTATGGCCCGTTTGAGGAAGAGATCGAGCCGGACCTTGAGTTCCTGGCCTCTGAAGGGCTCGTGGAATGGGAAGGCCGAGGGCCGGAGATCCCGCAGATTGGCGATGAATCCGAGCGCGGAGCCAGGATCCTGGACTGGGTGCGAAGCCGGGCAGAGACCAAGCCACGGCCAACGGAGTCTTACCGTCTGACCCAGCTCGGCCTTGAATGGGTTCGACGCTTCTTTGCATCAGATGCCTTCGGCTCGGCCGACGCAAAGAAGAGACTCGCCGAAGAGTGTCAACGCCTGAAGGAACAGTTCGGGCGGGTTCCTCTGGATGACCTTGTCGACTTTGTGTACGCCGAGTTCCCGGAATTCACGAGGCAGTCCAAGATCCGGCATGAGGTCGCCGAGCGTCGAGCACTGAAGCTGGCCCGGCAAGGCGGCGAGCAAGGTCGATGACCGGCACGCTGTTCGAGGGCAGGGCTCCGCGACTCTGGCTGCGACTTGAACAGCATGCGGATAAGCCCTTCTACGCCCAAACGCCCCCGAGCTTGGCCGACGGGTACATCCTCAATGCGAATCTGGTGGAGTCGGCGCCAGACGCCTGCGCCTCCTTCCTGGACCAGACCGCCAAGCCCTTCCTCATCGATCCGGTTACCTACCGCTTCGACCGGCCTGTCTGGTACACCCGGACTGACGCGGAAGGCGAACCTCTCGGAAAGCGGAACTACGCTCGCCTGTGGGCCAAGTACTCGGCCGGCGTCGGTGGCTTGTCCGGCGATCCTCTCCGAGACGGTGGGGTCGGTGGATTGAAGGGCGAAGAGGCAATCGTCCGATTCTGCCAGAACGTGATCAACTTCCAGGAGGAGCGACTGCGTAGCGTCTGGGCTCAGGATGGGGCCCAATACGTAATGGATCGCCTGCTGTTTGCGGGCCAGCTCGCGCCAGCGGCCTATGTCGCGCCCTATCCCGTCATTGGTGCATCCGACCCCGGATCCGATATCACACTGGCAGGTGCCTTCGCCCGGGCGACAGCGAGCCTTGCACGACCGCACGCCGTGGCGGCCGTTCTGCCGCTCATGCCGCACGTGTTGCGGGATCTCGCCTGGATGCGCTCGCTCGCCGCCACCGTCGCCCAGAGTGGCGTCCAAGCTGCGCTCATCTGGACCGTCGGGACATCGGCTCTGGAGCTCGCCGACGACCCGGCCCTGTTCACCGGCCTGGCGCTGTTGCTGCGGAACCTTCGCGACGCAGGACTGGAGGAAGGGCTCCTCTACGGTGGGATACTCTCCAGCCTGCTGCGCGGCTTCGGGGCCGCCAGCTTTTCACACGGTCTGATGTACGGCGAAGTCCGCGGGCTTGAGCCGTCTGGCGGACGTTCGCAGCTCACGTTCTACTTCCCGCCGCTGCGGCATCCGCTCAGCTACGCGGGGGCCGCACGGATCGTGATGTCGATGTCGCCCACAGAGTATCTCGAGCGCGTCTGTGGCTGCGCCGTCTGCACCGAGCTCGTGGGCGGGGACATCCGGAATCTCGGCGCCTACTTCCAGACGTATCGCCCGGATCAAGCGAAGCGTGACTTTCCGACCCAGGAAGCGCTCGACCTCAACCGCTTCCACTACCTGTTGGCACGAGGTGCCGAGCTGGAATTCGCTCGGGCGAGACCAGAGGGGCAGCTGATCGGCGACCTTCTCGCCGCTGCTGATCCGTATCCGCCTTCGGCATCATCAACTCTACGCCGTTGGGCTGAGCGGCTGGGAGCCGCGTAAGGAGTGGGCGAGCCGAGGGTGGTGCCCAAGGGCGGGGACTGTCTGGCCGGCGATCACGAGTCCACGATAGGGCGTCCGCAGAAGTGAGGCGGTCGCCGTGATCGGCCAGGTGCCCAACGCCAACGTCCTGCAGCGAACGCTCTGGATACGCTGCGGGGCAAGGTACGGCACGAGTTTCACCATCGAAGTCGACCGCCACCAGTTCCTCGTCACTGCCAAACACGTGGTTGACCGCCACCACGACCAACCCGTTGAGATCTTCACGGAGGGCTCCTGGAGACCGCTGGGCGGAACCCCGGTCCAGGGCGATCCAGAGTGGACCGACGTCGCGATGTTCGCTCCATCGCGCGTTCTCACCCCGGCGTTACCGACGCTCTTCAATCACGAGGGTGCGGCGGTTGGTCAACAGCTGTTCATCCTCGGATTTCCATTCGATCCTGCCGAGCCACTGTCCCACCTTGTTCATCTGCAGGGACTCGGACCGGTACCGATGGTCAAGGGTGGACATCTTGCGGCGTTCATGAAGACGCCCGGTGCTGGTCATCTCTCGATGCTGTTGGACTGTTATGCCAACGAGGGCTTCTCTGGCGGACCGGTCGTCGGCTTTACCGACAAGGCTCCCGGCCAGATCGCCATCATGGGGCTGGTCTCCCACTACGTGTCGGAGCACAAGCCGGTTGTCGCTGGAAACGAGATGACGACCCTGACGGCTGAGCACAACCCGGGCATCCTGGTCACCTTCGACATCGGACACGCCAGACGGCATCTACGCGGCCGGTCCGAACCTCGGCCCAGTGGTGTCCGAGAGCTGACCTCGACGCTCGCCCCCATGCCGTGTGCTGGCATGCGGCACGTCGCCTTTCTCTGTCTCCTCTCCCGGCGATCGCTTGACGGGGCAAAGGGATGGCGGTCCGTTGAACAGGTCGGCTCGGCCCCGTAGAGTTCGCATCATGTCTTTCGACGACGCCCTGACCGCAGCAGAGCATCGGCTTCTCGAACTTGCGGACGGCCTCGACGTGCCCATCGAGGGCAAGGGTCGCGAGTGTGCCCTCGCAATCGGCCTCGGCCTCCATGCCCGTGACCTCTACCGTGGTCTTCTTCGAGAGTGCGCCACTGGCGGGATCGCAACCGCGATGGTCACCCTCCGGTCCCTGGTGGAAGCCGCGATCTTGGTTCGCTGGATCGAGAAGGACCCTCCGTTGCACGTCGACATGTACTTCGCTGAGGATGATCGACAGCGACTGGCTGGCGCCATAGCGTTCGATGAGCTGCGCAGACGCCGGAGCTGGCCGAACCGCGAACCCGTCTTTCCGGCTGAGCTGGATCGAGACATGAGAACGGAGATCAGGCGAGTACGCGATCGGGCTCGCCGGGCAGGCGAACCGGTAAGGGAACAGGGGGCTGTCTTGCCGCACGTTGAACAGATGGCGGACGTTAACGACACCGCCCTGTGGGAGGCGTATCAGGTCGTCTACCGGATAGTAAGCCCCTGGACGCACGTCGGGGGCCGCGCCCTGGTGGGCCACTTGCTGGAGTCCCGGCCGGACGGGACACATGTCGTCCCCGGCGCGTTGTGGACGGCGGCCAGCATCAAGGCGATCGCCGCTCCTGCCGTCGCCATACTGATCGGTGGAGTGAGTCGAATCTGTGGGTTGGGTGTCGACGGTGAATGTCGGGGTATCCAGGATGCCCTGACGCTCTGGCCGACGGAGGTATTCGCGCGAGACGACCGTAGGTCCAGAGACCGCGGACAAGAGCCTGATGACCGAGCCTGAGCGGTCCAATCTGACCCAGCAGGAGCTCGAGTCGCGCCTGTGGGCTGCCGCGAACAGCCTGCGCGGGCCGGTCGATCCAGCCGACTTCAAGGCGTACATCTTCCCGCTCCTCTTCTACCGGCGGATCAGCGACACCTGGGACGAGGAGCACGAGCGCGCGGTCGCCGACTTCGGCCCCGAGCTGACGCCCGAGATCGAGGCCGACTACCACCGCTTCCAGATCCCGCCGGGCTGCCACTGGCGGGACCTGCGCCGGGCGAGCGAGAACATCGGGGTCGCCCTCCAGGACAGTCTCGACCGGATCCAGCAGGCGAACCCCGACACCCTCGGTGGGATCTTCGGCGACGTTGCCTGGGGTAACAAGGAGAAGCTCCCCGAGCACGCCCTCCTCAATCTCCTCGAGGCGTTCCAGACGCTCGACCTGCGTCCGAGCCACGTCGGCCACGACGTCCTCGGCGCGGCGTATGAGTACCTCCTGCGCCAGTTCGCCGACGCGTCGGGCAAGAAGGCGGGCGAGTTCTTCACCCCACGGGCGGTCGTCCGCCTCCTTACTCGGATCCTCGAGCCGGGACCGACCGACACCGTCTACGACCCCGCCGTCGGCTCGGGCGGGATGCTCGTGGAAGCCGCCAACGAGGTGATCGAGGGTGGTCGCTCGGTCCGCCAGATGCGCTTCGCGGGCCAAGAGGTCAACCTGACGACGAGCGCGATCGCGCGGATGAACCTCTTCCTCCATGACATCGAGGACGCGAAGGTCCGCCGGGGCGACACGCTCCGCGAGCCGAAGTTCCTCGACCCCGCCGGCCGGCTCGAACGGTTCGACCTCGTGATCGCCAACCCCCCGTTCAGCCTGAAGAACTGGGGCGCCGACGTCTGGGCGCACGATCCGTGGGGGCGGGCGTTCTGCGGCGTCCCGCCGGCCTCGTTCGGCGATTACGCCTGGGTCCAGCACATGGTCGCCTCGATGAAGCCGGTCACCGGACGGGTCGGGGTCGTCATGCCCCACGGCGTCCTCTTCCGGGGCGGTGCCGAGGGCCAGATCCGCGAGTGCCTCGTCAAGGGCGACCAGCTCGAGGCGGTGATCGGCCTGCCGCCGAACCTGTTCTACTCGACCTCGATCCCGGCCTGCTTGCTGATCTTCCGCGCCACGAAGGCACCGGAGCGTCGTGGACACGTCCTATTCGTGGATGGCTCGAAGCGGTTCGAGAAGGACCGCAACCAGAACCGCATGCGCCCCGAGGACGTCGACACCATCCTGGCGGCGTATCGGACCGGGACCGAGCAGGAGGGGTCCGACAGCGTGGGGGTCCGGCTCGTCCCACATGCCGAGATCGAGGCGAACGGCTGGGACCTCAACATCGGGCGGTACATCCGGGGTGCGACGGCCGAGGTCGTGGACGTCGAGATGGCACTCGCAGAACTCGTCGAGGCACAGCGGGCACTCCGAGAAGCCGAGGAGCGGCTGGCCGAGCGACTGGCTGAGGCGGGCTATGCGTGATGGGTGGCAGCGGGCCGCCCTCGGTGAGGTGGCCTCCATCTCGATTGGCCGGACTCCGCCGCGCGATGAACCACGGTACTGGACGCAGTCGCTCGACCGCCCGTTCTGCGCAATTGCCGACATGACGGCGCCGGTTGTCGTACCCGTGCGCGAGGGCGTTACTGAATCGGCCGAGCACGAAGGCAAGGCCAAGAGGGTCGAACGCGGGACCCTCCTCATGAGCTTCAAGCTCACTCTCGGCAGGGTCGGGTTCGCCGGGGTGGACGTCTTTCCAAACGAGGCCATCGCTGCCATCCGCCCCACGGTCGGAGCCCTGGACTCCGGGTACCTGGCTCTGTGGCTTGGCCACCTCGATCTGGAGGCGTCTGCCGGCCGGGCGGTCAAGGGCAAGACATTGAACAGCGAGTCTCTGCGGGCGATCGCGGTCGAGTTCCCTCCCCTCGCCGAGCAGCGCCGCATCGTCGATCTCGTCGGGGCCGTGGACAGATTG
>JAJYMP010000045.1 GCA_021786915.1 Chloroflexota bacterium | reverse complement strand
CTTCGTCTACCAGAAGGCGTTCGCCCAGGGTGTCTTCGGCTATGCCGCGGCGATCGGAGTCGTGCTCTTCGTGATCGTGTTCGCGATCAGCCTCGTCCAGCTGCGGCTCCTCCGGAGCCGGGAGGATTGAGCATCTGATGGCCGGGCTTCGGCGGCGCATCGTCCGCGCGCTGATCTTCGCGATCCTCTGCCTGGTCGCGGTCGTGATGCTCTACCCGTTCTACTTCATGACCGTGACCGCCTTCCGCTCGCGGGACCAGTACCTCACCCAGTCAGGCTTCTCGCTCGACAGCTGGGCCGGCCTGCTGCGGGCGATCCCGGTCGTCCAGCAGCTCGTGAACTCCACGGTCGTGACCCTGGCCGCGGTCCTGATCATCCTCGTCGTGAGCACGATGGGTGGCTATGCGTTCGCCAAGCTCCGGTTTCCGGGACGGACGCTCATCCTGCTCGCGATCATCGGGGGCATGATGGTCCCGCTCCAGTCGATCATCATCCCGGAGTTCGTGAACGTCGCCCAGCTCGGCCTGATCAACCAGTACCCGGGGGCGGTCCTCGTCTATGCCGCCCTCGGCGCCCCGTTCGCGACGTTCCTGATGACGACCTACTTCCGCGGCGTACCGACCGAGCTGATCGAGGCGTCGCTCATCGACGGGGCCTCGTACGCCCAGACGTTCGTGCGGGTCATGGTTCCCCTGGCGATCCCGGCCCTGGTGACGGTCGCCGTGCTCCAGTTCATCCAGATCTGGGACGACCTGCTGATCGGGCTGCTCTTCCTCCAGACGCCACAGGTGCGCACGATCACGGTCGGCCTCGCCACCCTGCAGAGTTCGCGGATCATCGACGTCCCGGTGCTCATGGCCGGGTCGCTCGTCAGCGCCCTGCCGGCGGTGATCGTCTACCTGATCTTCCAGCGCTACCTGATCGCCGGCCTGACGATGGGGATGGGCAAGTGACCGGCGGCGGACGTGACGGGAGGAGCTCATGACAACCAGGGGAGGACGGCGATGACCACGGCCCGGGACCGGCGGGAGCAGATCGCCCGCCTGGTGGAGGAACTCCAGCGCGTCTCGGTCGCCGAGCTGACTGCCCGCTTCGGGGTGACCGAGGCCTCGATCCGGCGTGACCTGATCGGGTCCCGGACCGCACCTGCGGCTCTCGGCTCGCGGCGTGACCCGACCCTCAAGGTGGCCCTGGATCTCGCGGAGGGGACCTAGGTGCGCCGCTGGTTAGGGCTGATCCCGTTCGTCAGCTTCGCCGTCGCCCTCATCATCATGCCCGTCGCGATGCTCATTGGACAGAGCCTTGCGGGTCGCGACGGTCCGACGCTCGAGTACTACGCGCAGGTCGCACGGCCCATCTACCTGTCCGCTTTCCAGAACAGCCTCCTCCTCTCAGCAACAACCGCGTTCCTCGGCGTCATTCTCGGTGTCCCGATCGCCCAGGCGATCGTCCGTTCCCGCAACGCGATGCTCCGGCGAGCCCTCATCGCCCTTTCTGATGTCACCACGAACTTCGCGGGCGCGCCGCTCGCCTTCTCGTTCGTCGTGGTACTCGGCTCGACGGGGATCGTGACGCGGATCCTCCTCCAGGGTTTCGGGGTCGCCCTCTACCCGAACTTCAGCATCTACTCGCTCTCGGGCCTCACGCTGGCCTACCTCTACTTCCAGCTGCCCCTGATGGTGCTGCTCATCGTGCCCGCGCTGGAAGGGCTACGCCGTGAGTGGAACGAGGCTGCCCGTAACCTGGGCGCGAGCTCGTGGCAGTACTGGCGAATGGTGGGCTTGCCGATCTTGGCTCCGGCCATCCTCGGCGGGTTCGTTCTCCTCTTCGCCAATGCATTCGGCGCCTTCGCGACGGCCTACACGTTGGTCGGGAGCAACCTGAATCTGGCCACCCTGCAGATCGCCTTCCTGATCACGGGCGATGTGCGCCATGATCCGGCGCTCGCGAGTGCCATGGCGATCGTGATGCTCATCATCATGGCCGCCTGCGTGGCGCTCTTCCATGTCTCGCAACGCCGCTTCGCGAGGTGGCGGTGATGACCGGCGACCGCCTCGTCCGCCTCGGACTGATCGGGCTCTTCCTGGGCTACCTGCTCGTGCCGATCGCCGCTACCGTCCTCTTCTCGGTCTCGACCCGCTGGGATCGCACGATGCTGCCGGAGGGCCTGACCGGGGAGTGGTACTCGGGGGTGTTCGTCGAGCCGGAGTTCGTGACGGCCCTCGGTCGCTCAATCCTCATCTCCGCGGCGACGGTCGTTGGGAGCGTGCTCCTGGTCGCGCCGACGGCCTACTGGGTGCAGATCCGCCTGCCCGAGGGCCGCGGTCTCGTCGAGCTCGTGACGATCCTCCCGTTCGGCGTCCCCGCGGTGGTCCTCGCCCTGGCCATCGTCCGCTTCTATGCCGGTCCGCCGATCGACATCGGACGCACGCCGCTCATGCTGATTCTGGCCTGCATGGTGATCACCCTGCCTTTCATGTACCGCCCGATCGCCAACGCGCTCGCCGCCGTCGACGTTCGGGTTCTGACTGAGGCGGCCCAGAGTCTTGGAGCCCGCTGGCCTACGATCCTGCTGCGAGTTGTCGCCCCCAACATCTGGTGGGGCATCGTCTCGGGCAGCCTGCTCGTCTTCACCACCGTCTTCGCCGAGCTGACCCTGGCCACGCTGGTCACGGGCGCCCGCTTCAAGACGCTGCCGATGCTCCTCGTCGAGTGGACGCGCCAAGACGGCCGTCTGGCCAGTGCGCTCTCCGTCGTCAGCCTCGCCGTGGCCTTCGGCATCTCCATCCTCGCCATCTGGATCGGCACTCGCAGAGCGGCGGCTCACCTTGACGAGCCCCGATCGGAAGTGGAGCCATGTCCTACCTGATCCTCGAGCATCTGCGCAAGTCATTCGGGCAGACGGTCGCCCTGCACGACCTGGACCTCGTCATCGAGAAGGGCGAGTTCGTCTCCTTTCTGGGCCCGAGCGGCTGCGGCAAGACGACCACCCTGCGCATCGTCGCCGGCTTCGAGCGCCCCGACGCGGGCCGGGTGCTTGTCGATATGCAGGACATGACGCGCGTCCCGCCCGAGCGGCGCGGCATGGGCATGGTCTTCCAGGCCTACGGCCTCTTCCCGAACATGACCGCCGCGGAGAACGTCGCCTTTGGGTTGCGCGTCGCGAAGCGTCCCGGCGCAGTGATCGCCGCCCGCGTGGCAGAGATGTTGGACCTCATCGGCATGCCCGACGTGAGGGACCGCTACCCCCACCAGCTCAGCGGCGGCCAGCAGCAGCGCGTGGCCCTCGCTCGGGCCATCGCGATCGAGCCGCGCGTGCTCCTCCTCGACGAGCCGCTGAGCGCGCTCGACGCGGTCGTTCGAACCTCTCTCCGTGCCGAGATCCGGACCATCCAGCAACGGACCGCAATCACTGCCATCTACGTCACTCACGATCAGGAGGAGGCGCTCACCATCTCCGACCGCATCGTCGTGCTGAACCGCGGGCGGATCGAGCAGATCGGTACGCCCCGCGAGATCTACGAGTGCCCTGCGACGCCGTTCGTCGCCGGTTTCATCGGGACCGCCAACCGGTTTGAAGGTCGGGTCCTCTCGGAGACGGAAGGCATCGTCGGGATCGGCGACCGCTGGCTGAAGGTCGCCCTGGACGGATCGCTCGAGGGACGGCAGGACGTGGTCGTCGTCGTGCGGCCCGAACGGATCGCGCTGCACCCGGTGGACGCGCCGCTCGAGACCACAGCGGAGAACATCCTCGAGGGTGTCGTCCGCAGCGTGACCTATCTCGGCCCGATCGACCGAGTCCAGGTGGATGTCGCCGGCCAGCCCATCGTGGCGACGCTGCCCGCTGCGCCGGGCCGAGCCGTCGTGCCCGGCCGAGCCGTCGCGCCCGGCGTTGCCGTACGGGTCGTGTTCGACGCCGCGAGCTGCCACGTGATCGCGCCCGGCAGCACCGAATTCGTGCCAGGGGAGTTCCAGGCGGCGGGAGGAGGTTGACTATCGAGGGCATGTGCGACGGGTCTCGGGCTCGAGGAGCTGGTTGTTCCTGTCAACGGTGTGGAGGTGGAGCAGTGAACAGACATTCGTACGCGTGGGTCGTCCTGATCCTCGCTGTGACCCTCGTGGGTGGCGCCTGCAGCGCGGGCGCCACCTCGTCACCCAGCGGATCGACGCCGGCGTCCGCGGGTCAATCGGTGGTTCCCGCAGCCAGCCCGACGGAGACGCCCGATCCGATCGCTGCGCTCGCGGCAGCCGCCAAGGCCGAGGGGGAGATCGTCAGCTACGGCCTGCCTGACGACTGGGTCAACTACGGCGGCATCTGGAAGCTCTACGAGAGCACCTACGGGATCAAGCACACCGACACGGACATGAGCAGCGGCGAGATCGTCGCCAGTCTCGAAGCCGAGCAGGGCAAGGGGGTCGCGGACGTCACCGACCTCGGCTTCAGCTTCGCCCCGCTCATCGAGAGCAAGAACCTCTCTCTGGCCTATAAGCCTGCGCACTGGGATGAGATCCCCGAGTATGCGCGCGACGCCGATGGCCGTTGGGCGGCCGCCTACTGGGGCGCCATCGCCTTCACCGTCAATACGGACCTCGTCAAGGAGATCCCGCGCACATGGCAGGACCTCCTGAAGCCCGAGTACCAGGACAAGATCTGCATGCGTGACCCGCGCGAGTCGGCGACGGCGAACATGGTCGTCCTCGCCGCGGCGTATGCCAACGGCGGCTCCGAGACGAACGTGCAACCGGGCCTCGACTTCTTCGCGAAGATGAAGGGTGGCAAGGCGCTTCGCGGCATCAAGCCGAGCACGAGCAACATTCAGAAGGGCGAATGCCCGATCGCTCTCTTCTGGGACTTCGACGGCTTCAGTAAGCGTGATGACACCAAACTGCCGCTCGAGGTGGTGGTCCCCTCGGACGGCACGGTGGCCGGGCTCTACATCCAGTTCGTGTCGGCCAGCGCACCACACCCCAACGCAGCCAAGCTCCTCCTCGAGACCGCGTTCTCGGACGCGGGGCAGCTCGAGTATGCGCGGGGGTACGCGCACCCGATCCGCAAGATCACGATCCCCGCGGACCTGGCGGCCAAGACGCTCCCCGAGAGTGCGTATGCGTCCGTCCACTTTCCCAAGGATCCGAAAGCGCTCGATGCTGCCGCCGGTCTGATCGCCGACGGCTGGGCGAGCATCGTCGGTAACTGACCAGCCGGGGCCGAGGCGTCGTCCGATGCCTCGGCCCCGTACCTGAACCGGCCAGCGTCGCGCACGTCGCGCCGATGAGCCGTCGGACTTCTTCGTTCCGCAGGCCGTTCAAAGCCAGGAGGCGACCGCCGTACACATGAGGATGACTCCCTCGGTTGTCGCTGGCGCTGCCTCCCGCCTCCTCCAGGATGAGCGCGCCAGCGGCTACGTCCTGTGGCTCGAGGCCGTATTCCCAGGACGCGTCTGTGCGCTAGCGTCGACGGTCAGAGGGACCCGGGATGAGCCCGCGAACCTCCTCATGAAGCCGGCCGTTCGTCGCCAGCGTCCAGCATGGACCGACGCCGTCGGGCTCGGTCGCGACCTCCTCGAAGCGGCCGCCGGCGAGCTCGACGATCAGGCGCCCCGCCGCGACGTCCCAGGGCTTCAGCCCGGTCTCGAGGTAGGCGTCGGCGCGGCCGGTCGCGACCGAGCAGAGATCGAGGGCGGCCGAGCCCATGATCCTGATCGTGCGTGCCCGCCGGGCGAGGGCCCCGAACAACTCGAGAGGAACGTCCGGTCGGTCGCGGACGTCGTACGGGAGTCCGGTCAGGACGAACGCGTCGGCCAGGCGGTCGACCGCCGACACTCGGATCGCACGGCCATCGAGTTCCGCCCCGTGACCCCGCGCGGCGACGAACAGCTCGTTGGTATAGGGCTGGTGGACGACCCCGAGGACGATGACCCCGTGACGCTGCAGCGCGATCGACACCGAGGCGATCGGATGGCCGTTCACGAAGTTCAGCGTCCCGTCGAGAGGGTCGACGATCCACTGCGCGCCCCCGCCGCCGTGGTCGGCGGTGCCCTCCTCGCCAACAAGACCGTATTCGGGAAACCGCCCACCGAGGATCCTGGCGATCGTGCGCTCGGCCTCGCGGTCGATCTCCGTCACGAGGTCTGCCGGTCCCTTCGCCGAGACCTGGCCGGAATTGAGCCGCGCGCCTCGGATGACGGCCCCGGCAGCGCGCGCGGCTTCGATCGCGACGTCGACCTCGCAGGTCAGAGGCCGGTGGCCCACCGAAGACAAATCCATGATGAAACCATGCCACATCGCGACGGCGCCCGGGAGTTCGCGACGTCAGGACATCGGAGGCCCGCCCTATGACCGAACCCATCCTCCTTCGCCACTGCATCGGCGACGACCCCGATCCCGATGCCGCGGCCGCCGCCGCCCGGCTCGCGCTCTCCGGCCGGACACGTACGCCGCCTCCTCACCGCGGCGAGGTCCTCTTCCGGGCGGCCGCGATCGTCGCCGGGCGGGCCGCGGCGATCGGTGCCGAGCTCGGTCGCGAGGAGGGCAAGACCCTCGCTGCTGCCGAGGTTCATCCAGATCTGGGACGACCTGCTGATCGGGCTGCTCTTCCTCCAGACGCCACAGGTGCGCACGATCACGGTCGGCCTCGCCACCCTGCAGAGTTCGCGGATCATC
>JAJYMP010000727.1 GCA_021786915.1 Chloroflexota bacterium | reverse complement strand
GGCGAAGCCTGCGGTCAGTCGAGCTCGTCCACCTGACGCCGCCCGGCGAAGCCCTCGTCCTGCGGATGCCACGCGGTCACCGACGCCTCGCCCAGCCGCCAGCACAGCCAGATCGGCTCGCCGTGCGCCTCGCCCGGGAAGTCGAGAAGCCCGGTTGCGATGTCACGGAGCACGATGTCGCGCTCGTCGAGCCACAGCGCGGCAGCCTGCATCTGGTCGACCACGCCGCGCAGGCGCAGGCGGATGAGCTCGCGATCGGGCGGCGCGCCGACACCCACCTCAGCCGCGCGGTCCGCCTTGCCAGGCCCCCGACCCGCTACACCGTCGCTCTGCCGATACGCGTCACGGAGGGTGATGACTTCGTCACGAAGATCTTGCAGCCTCTGGACGACGACGGCGATCTCGGGCAGGATGGCGTCGGCGTCTCGGAGCGAGTAGATGCGGGACACGGCGCGATTGTAGTCGCGCTGGCCCCTCGCGGCTCCCCGGCGACCTGGGGTCTGCCTGCGTGGATGGTCTGAAGGACCACCCCCCGCATGGCCCCTTGGAGCCATGGACGCCGTCCCCGCGGGCGGCGAACCTCTTCCCAGCAAGGAGGAGCCCCGTTCGTGTCGGATCTGCGCGCCGTTCCCGCTGCCCCCGCCATACCCACCGGACCTGTTTCGTCCCGGGGGCGCTCGAGGCGCCACCTTCCAGCCTTCGTCGGTCTGCTGGTCACCCTGCTCGTCGTCATGTCGTTCGGCAGCTATGCCTTCCCGAGCATGGCGGACGCCTCGTCCACGCTCGCCACCCGCTGCAGCGGCGTGGCACTGCGCACGAGCCCCTACACCTGGGCGACGCTCAAGGTCCGCCTGGGGGTGAACGTCCGCGTCACCGTCCCGACGAGCGTCAGCGGCGGCCGCTGGAGCACGTACTGCGCGGGCGCCTCGAAGTCCGGCTCCAAGTGGTTCCGCATCAGCGCCATCGGCGGCAGGTCGGTCAAGTCGCTCTACGGCGTCTCCTACCTCTACGCCGCCTCGAGCCTGTTCAAGACCGTCGCGACCGCGACCACGCTGTACGCGGCCGCGACCACCTCGTCCACGCTGGCAGCCCTGTGCAGCGGCGTGACCCTGCGCACGAGCGCCTCGACCACCGCTGCGCTCAAGGTCCGCCTCGGGACGACCGCCCGCGTCACGGCGGTGGCAACCGTCAGCGGCGGCCGCTGGAGCACGTACTGCGCGGGCCTCTCGAAGTCCGGCTCCAGCTGGTACCGCATCAGCGCGATCGGCGGCAGGTCGGTCAAGTCGCTCTACGGTGTCTCCTACCTCTACGCCGCCACGAGCCTGTTCAAGACCGTGATCGTGCCTGCCACGCTCTACACGGCCTGCAGCAGCACCTACCTCCGGGCCAGTCCGTCGACGACGGCCACCATCAAGGCCAATCTCCCCCAGGGCGCCACGCTGGTCGTGTACGGCGCCGTGACGGGGACATCGTGGTCGGTCGCATGCCCAACGAGCACCAGTGGCACCGCCTGGTATCGAGTGACCAGCGTGAACGGCCATAGCACCTCCTCCCTGTACGGCGTCAGCTACGTCTATGTCGCGACGGGAACGATGACGTCCGCGAAGCCCGCCGTCGCCCCGACGCCGACGCCAGTGCCCCCCGTCACGGCGGCGCCCAGCGTCTCGGCCGCGCCCAGTGACGCCGTTGCCCCGAGCCCGACCCCCAAGCCCACGCCAACCCCCACGCCCACGCCCACGCCCACGCCGACGATGACGCCGATCCCGATCGGCACCCCGCCGCCAGTGCAGCAGAATGCGTGCTTCCCGCCGCCCTCACCCTCGCCCACGCCCCTGCCCACGCCAACGCCGACGCCGAACCCGAGCGCGTCCGCCTCAACGTCGCCCACGCCCACGCCCACGCCCACGCCCGTGCCCACGCCCGCGCCCTGGAAGTGCGTGTCCGGCGTCGACGTGAGCAACTGGCAGGGGACGATCGACTGGGGCAAGGTGGCGGGCTCCGGCGTCACGTTCTCGTACATGAAGGCCTCGGAGGGCGGCGACTACACGGATCCCACGTACGCCTCCAACCGCGTCAACGCCAACGCCAACGGCATCGTCATCGGCGCCTACGACTTCGCGCAGCCCAGCACCACGCTGGGCCAGGCCGAGGCCGAGGCCGACTACTTCGTCAACGTGGCCCAGCCGCGGTCCGGCGATCTGGTCCCGGTGCTCGACCTCGAGACCACGAACGGCCTGTCTGCAGCCAACCTGCAGACCTGGGTCAAGAAGTGGATGTACCGCGTCTACCAGCGGACCGGCCAGCGGGCGACGATCTACACATCGCCGTCGTTCTGGAGTACCTACATGGGCAACACCACCTGGTTCGACCTGAATGGGTTCCGCACGCTGTGGATCGCGCACTGGACCTCTGCTACGTCCCCATCGGTGCCCGCATCGAACTGGGGCGGCTACAGCTGGACGTTCTGGCAGTGGACCAGCTCTGGGACCGTGCCCGGGATCAGCGGGCGGGTGGACATGGACCGCTTCCACTACGCCAACCTCACGCCGTACCGGATCCCGTAGGGGAGTGGATCCGGGGCGACCGCGCCGTGGCGCGATTGCCGATCCCCTGCGGATGAACGTGTCAAGCGCCTGACGGCGGTGTATGGTCGCGCTGGACGCGGTCAATCGCCTGGCGAAGGGCGGGGTGATGGGGATCGTCCCCGCCGCGCAGCCTTGCCCGACCCCGGTCGTGGCTGAACCCAGTCGCTCCCCGTTGCGATGGCCGCGTCCCTTCGCGCCCGGCGAGGCGGTCGATGCCGCCCACGACGGCGAGGATCGAGGCCGCGACGACGAGGCCGACGCCCGGGATCGTGAGCAGCCGCCGGACGCGTGGGTCGTCGACGGCGGCGGTCGCGATCGCCTGCTCGGCCGCCGCGACCTGTTCGGACAGGGACCGGCGTCGAGGGTCAGCCGCTCGTCGGGTGGCAGCTCCAGCGCCCCGAGCCAGGCGCGTCCGCGGACGCCGAGCACGTCGGTCATCGGGGCCCGCACGAGGTGCCGCGAGAGCACTGCGGCGACCCGGTTGCGCACGGCCGTCCGGTCGCGGACGAGGCCTGAGCGGTGCGCCGTCAGCCGGCGCAGCCGCCGGGTCGCCTCGTCGGGCTGCCAGACCGGCGGCAGGTAGTCGGCGGCGAGCAGCTCGGCGAGTGTGGCGGCGTCGATGTCGTCGGTCTTGCGCCTGTCCGAGGCGATCGCCCTCGTGCGCATGGCTGCTCCTCCGTGGAAGCTGACACCAGCTCGGGCGACACGACACCTGACTGCGGATCCGCGCTCAGGAGGCGCTACCGGTCAAGTCGCAGGGGCGGCCAGATAGACTGCCGGGCTCTCACGTCCACTAGCCCTGCCCGGTCTTGAAGTCGCCCGCTGGTTGCCGCGCCGGACCCCCGCCGCGCGCGGGCGGCTGAGTCGTGCTGGGGTCGCCCAGCGTGGCGGCGTGCGCGGGCGCCGGCCCGGACCGGGGGTCCGCGGCGCGGCCCGTGCGCGCGGGAGGCGCTCCTGAACCCGACGCGACTCAGCCGGCGAGGGACCAGCGGATCGGGACATCTGGGGCCACGGCCTGCCCGTCGTTGGTGTGCCTCGACGCCCCTCGTCCGGTGGGCGCACCCTACGCCCTCCGCGAGAGGTGGGACATTCATAGCCGATAGACTCAGGCGCCATGGACCCCGACGGCCCGACGGCCCGCGCGCCCGAGCACCACCACCCCCGCCGAACGCCGGATCGGCACGCCCTCGTCGACCTCGTCCGGGCGTCCGTGGTGGGCGACGACGAGGCGGTGGCGGGGCCGTTCGGGGTGCGGCGCGTGACCTATGCGGACTACACCGCGTCGGGGCGGAGCCTCTCGTTCATCGAGGACTACATCCGCGACGCGGTGCTGCCGCTGTACGCGAACACGCACACCGAGTCGTCGGGGACGGGACTCCAGACCAGCCGCTTCCGGGAGGAGGCGCGACGGGCGGTGCTCGAGGGCGTGGGCGGCGATCACGAGCGGCACGCGGTGATCTTCTGCGGCTCCGGGTCCACCGCGGCGATCAACAAGCTCGTGGACGTCCTGGGGCTGCGGCTGCCGTCCGTGCTCGAGGACCGGTACGGGTTCCGGGCGCAGATTCCCGAGGCAGAGCGGCCGGTCGTGTTCATCGGCCCGTACGAGCACCACAGCAACGAGCTGCCGTGGAGGGAGTCGATCGCGGACGTGGTCACGATCCACGAGGACGCGGACGGCGAGATCGACCTCGCCCAGCTCGAGGCGGAGCTGGGGCGGTTCGAGGCGCGCCCGCTCAGGATCGGCTCGTTCTCGGCCGCCTCGAACGTGACCGGGATCGTGTCCGACACGGCGGCCATCGCGCGCCTCCTGCACGCGCACGGCGCGCTGGCCTGCTTCGACTTCGCGGCCGCGGCGCCGTACGTGGCGATCGAGATGGACCCGGCCGGTGACCCCGACGCGGGCAAGGACGCGGTGTTCATCTCGCCCCACAAGTTCATCGGCGGGCCGGGGACGCCGGGCGTGCTCGTCGCGCGCCGGGACTTGTTCCGCAACCGGGTGCCCACCATGCCCGGCGGGGGCACCGTGCTCTACGTCAACCCGCAGGAGCACGTCTACCTCGACGACATCGAGCACCGCGAGGAGGGCGGCACGCCGGCCATCGTGGAGTCGATCCGGGCCGGGATCGTGTTCGGGCTCAAGTCTGCCGTGGGCACAGACGCGATCCGCGAGCGCGAGGCCGACTTCATCCACCGCGCGCTCCACCGTTGGGGTGCCAACCCCTCGATCGAGATCCTGGGCAGCCTCACCGCGGAGCGCCTGTCGATCGTGTCGTTCGTGGTCCGCCACGGGGCGCGGTACCTGCACCACAACTTCGTGGTGGCGCTGCTCAACGACCTGTTCGGGATCCAGTCGCGCGGCGGCTGCTCGTGCGCGGGACCGTACGGGCACCGGCTGCTGGGGATCGACCTCGAGCAGTCGCAGGCGTTCGAGCGGGCGATCTCGAGCGGGTGCGAGGGGATCAAGCCCGGCTGGGTGCGGGTCAACTTCAACTACTTCCTCTCGGAGCCGGTGTTCGAGTTCATTCTCGACGCGGTGGACCTGGTCGCAGCGGACGGCTGGCGGCTGCTGCCGCTGTACACGTTCGACGCGGCCGGCGGGATGTGGCGCCATCGGGCGGGCCTGCCGGAGCCGCCGGCGTCGCTGCGCGACATCTCGTACGCGGGTGGGCGGATGGCCTATCCGCAGCACCGCCACCACGAGCCGGAGTCGCGGCTGGCCGAGTACCTGGCCGAGGCGCGAGCGCTGCTGGCGCGTCCGGTCGAGCCGGCCGCCGCCTCGAGCTTCGGGCCCGACTTCGAATCGCTCCGCTGGTTCCTGCTCCCCGAGGAGGTCGCGTCCCGTGGCTGATCCCGTCCGCGCGGCGCTGGGTCTCGACATCGGCACCACGGAGGCCAAGGCGGTCTGCCTCGGGCTCGACGGGCGGGTGCTGGGGCTGGGCCGCGCCGGGTACGGCCTGGACACCGGGCCGGACGGGCGGGCGGAACAGGATCCCGGTGACTGGTGGTCGGCGCTCTCCGCGGCGGTGCGCCAGCTGGACCTGACCGGCGTCGAGGTGATGGCGATCTGCGGCGTGACGCAGGGGCCGACCCTCGTGGCGACCGATGACGCGGGGCTCGCCGTTCGACCGGCGATCACCTGGCAGGACCGCCGGCCCGGCGACACGGGCTTCGGGCTCCTGCCGCGGATGGCATGGCTGGCGCGCGAGGACCCTGCCGCCGTCATGCGCGCGGTCTGGCTGCTGCCGGCGTGGGACGCCCTGGGCCTGTGGCTCACCGGCGTCGCGTCGACCTCGCTCCAGGTTCACGAGGCGGCACCCGGCGCCGCGGCCCTCGGCGCCGCCGGGATCATGGCCTCGCAGGTGCCGCCGTCCCGACCCGTCGGGTCGCCACTGGGCGGGCTTCGGGCGATGGCCGCGGCAGCGCTTGGCCTGCGCGCAGGGACGCCGGTGATCAGCGGGGTGAATGACGGGGCGGCGTCGATGCTCGGTGCCGGGCTGCTGGAGCCCGGCGACGCGGTGGACACGGGCGGGACGTCCGGTGGGCTCGCGATCTACGCGGACCGTGCTGTGCAGGTGCCGGGGCTGTACTGCGCGCCGGCGCCGCTGCCGGGTCGATGGGCGGTCGGCGGGGCGATGGCCGCGCTGGGCGCGTCGGTGGACTGGCTGCGGTCCTCGGTCCTGGGCGACCGCTGGACGCTCGAGGAGCTGTTCGAGGCCGCCTCGTCGGTGCCGCCTGGCGCCGAGGGCCTGCTGTTCCTGCCGTACCTGGCCGGGGAGCGGGCGCCGGTGTTCGACGAGGGTGCGCGTGGCGCGTTCGCGGGGCTGACGCTGGGCCACGGCCGCGGGCACCTCGTGCGCGCGGTGCTCGAGGGGGCGGCCTTCGCGATGCGCCACGTCGCCGAGCCGCTCGCCGCCGCGGGCGCGCCGATGACCTCGCTGCGGCTCGCAGGGCGGCCGACGCCGGGCGACCTGTGGGGCCGGATCAAGGCCGATGTGCTGGGCGTGCCGGCCATCGTGCCGGTGGTCGGCGAGACGGCGGTTGTGGGCGCGGCGATCCTGGCGGCGGCGGGCGCTGGAGCCGTGCCGAGCCTGGCGGCCGGG
>JAJYMP010000311.1 GCA_021786915.1 Chloroflexota bacterium | reverse complement strand
GAGTCGGCTGGGACTCGCCGCCGCGGTCCCCCCGCACGCGCCCCGGGCCGCGGACCCGTCCCGACGGGCCGCCCACGCACGGAACGGGCCGCGCCGAGTCTGGCGCGACTCAGGCCGTGCGGGAGCGAGCGACGGCGGACCTCGGGAGCGTCTGGCGCGGACGAGCGCGGCTGCGTGTGCAAGGCGCAGGACGAGGCGTATAATCCGACCGACAGTCGGTCGGAGAATTCGAGAGACCTCATGGCGCGCACCCGCAACCCCGCCACCCACGCTCTCCGCCGAGACGAGATCCTCGACGCTGCCGAGGCGATGCTCCGGAGCCGCGGCTACGACGCGATGAGCATCCAGGACCTGCAGGACGAGCTGGGGGTCTCCCGCGGCGCGATCTACCACTACTTCGGCTCGAAGGAGGCGATCCTCGACGCTGTCATCGTGCGGACCACGGAGGCCGCCATGGCCGTCCTCCGGCCGATCGTCGAGGACCCGAGCCTCGAGGCCATGGCGAAGCTGCAGGCCGTGTTCACGGCCGGCGCCGCATGGAAGGCCGAGCGGAGCGACCTGCTGCTCGCGGTCATCCGCTCCTGGGTCGCCCCGTCGAACGATCTCGTCCGCTTCCGCACCGAGAAGGCGGCGTTCGCCGAGTTCGCGGCCATGATGGCCGGGATCGTCCGCCAGGGGACGGCCGAGGGCGTCATGAACCCCACGTACCCCGACCACGCCGCCACGATCCTCACGGCGGTCTTCACCGGGACGGCCGACACCTTGCGCCAGCTCATCCTCGATCACCTGGACGGTCGGATCGCCTTCGAGGAGGTCAGCCAGTTCATGCATGCCTATGAAGAGGCGATCGAGCGGGTCCTCGGCGTCGCGCCAGGTTCGCTGACGCTCATCGACCCCGCGTCCCTCCGCACCTGGTTCGACTGAGAAGGAGCCACATGGCAGCCGTGATCACCCTCGAGAAGCTCACCAAGTCCTATGGCAAGAGCCGCGGGATCATCGAGGTGGACCTCGAGGTGCAACAGGGTGAGGTCTTCGGATTCCTGGGCCCCAACGGGGCGGGGAAGACCACCACCATCCGCACGATGCTCGACCTGATCCGGCCCACCAGCGGCCGCGCACGCGTGTTCGGCATCGAGTCGACCGCCGACCCGGTGGCGATCCACAGGCGGGTCGGCTACATCCCGGGCGAGTTCGCGCTCTACGATCGCCTGACCGGCATGCAGACGCTCGAGTACTTCGCGAACCTGCGCGGCGGAGTGGACACCGCGTACCAGGCCTCGCTCATCGAGCGCTTCGAGCTCGAGGCCGGCAAGCGGTTCAAGGAGTACAGCAAGGGCAACAAGCAGAAGGTCGGGGTGATCGCAGCCCTCCAGCACAGGCCCGAGCTCCTCGTCCTCGACGAGCCGACGTCGGGCCTCGACCCGCTGGTCCAGGCGACCTTCTTCTCGACGCTCCGCGAGCATGTCGCGGCGGGCGCCACGGCCTTCCTCAGCTCGCACATCCTGTCCGAGGTCGAGAAGAGCTGCGAGCGGGTGGCGATCATCCGCGACGGCCGGATCGTCAAGCTCGGCACCGTCGACAGCCTCCGCGACCTGGCCCACCACCAGGTGGAGCTGCGGTTCGCCGGCCCGGTCCCCTCGGACACGTTCGCGCACCTGCCGGGCGTGAGCGACGTCTCGGCAGAGGACCACACGCTGCGGATGCGCGTCTCCGGCCCGATCACGCCGGTCGTGCGGGCAGCCGCCCAGTTCGAGCTGCTCGACTTCGTCTCCCGCGAGCCCTCGCTCGAGGAGACGTTCCTTGCGCAGTACGGCCGCGACGCTGTCGAGGCAGGACCCGATGTCCGCTGACGCAGGCGCGCCGCGCCTCCCCGCGGCGACCCGCTTCCGGCCGATCCCGCTGCGCAAGCGGCTCTACGGTTTCGGCAGCATCTACGGCAAGACGATCCGGGACTCCCGGCTGGCGTTCATCATCGCGGCCGGCCTGCTCGGCGGGATGGCCCTGGTCATGGGCGCTGCGGTCTCGACCATCTTTCCCAGTGAGGCCGCGCGGCACGCCCTGGACAGCCTGTTCGGCGGCATCCCGCCCGAGATGCTCCGGCTGTTCGCGAACGTCGACCGCATGGGCGACAGGGTCGGCACGCTCGGCGGCTACATCACGTTCAAGTACGGCCTGATCTTCGCGATGGGCGTCGCGCTGTGGTCGATCTTCGCGCTGTCTGGAACGCTCGCCGGGGAGGCGCGTCGCGGCAGCCTCGACCTCGTGGCGACGTCGCCGTTCGGCAAGCGACGGATCGCGATCGAGAAGCTGGCGGCCCACCTGACCCTGCTCGTGCTTGCGATGGCGATCATGGCGGTCGCGATGACGGCGAGCTCGGATCTCTTCGGCAACGCCTCGCTTGGTGACCGGATCCCGCTCATGTCGTCTCTCGGCTTCGCGGTCTGGGTTCTGGCGGGGGCGCTCTTCTTCGGCGGGCTCGCGCTGGCGCTCTCGACGCTCCTCGGGCGCGCGGGGGCGGCCGGAGTCGCAAGCCTGGTCATGGTGGGCCTGTGGCTCATGAACGGCCTGTCCATCGGCGGGCCGCTCATGTGGCTGAGCCCGTTCGCCTGGACCTTCGACCACATCCCGCTGATCGGCGTCTACGACTGGCCAGCGGTCGCCCTGGAGTTCGTGCTCGGCGTCGTCCTGCTGGCGGCCGGCGTCGAGCTGTTCACCCGTCGGGACCTCGGCGTGACGGCCGGCCTGACGCTCCCCACGCTGCCGGCGGGCGTCCTGGGCGTCCAGGGTCCGGTCAGCCGAGCGTTTGGCGAGGATCTCCCGCGGGCGCTCTCCTGGGGGATCGGCGTCGGCATCCTCGGAGTCGTCTTCACCTCGTTCGCGGCGTCTCTGGCGGGCACCATCGCGGTGAGCCAGAACCTGGTCGACACGTTCGCGAGGATCTTCCCGGGCATCGATTTCGGATCGGCAGGCGGCTGGCTGCAGCTATACGCCGAGCTCCTGTACATCGCGCTCGGGTTCGGGGCGGCGACATTCGTGGCCAAGTGGGCCTCGGACGAGACGGAGGGCCGACTGGACACCGTCCTCACGACGCCGATGGCGAGGTCCCGCTGGGTCGCCGCGGGCGGCGTCTCCGCGCTGCTGGCGACCGCGGTCATGACCCTCCTGTTCGCGGCCGGGATCGGGATCGGCGGTCTGGTCGGGGGCCTCGACCCCCAGCAGGCGATGATCGGGAGCGTGGCGCTCGGGCTGTTCGCCGCGGCCACCGCCGGCATCGGGTTCGCCGTCGGCGGCCTGTGGCGGACGTCGCTCGCAGCCGAGCTCGCGGCGGTGTTCGTCGTGGTCACGTACCTCATCGGGCTGGTCGCGCCGGCCCTGCAGTTGCCCAGCTGGTTCCAGCAGTTGGCGCTGACCGCGCACATGGGCCAGCCGATGATCGGCGTGTGGGATCCGGTCGGGATCGTGGCATGCATCGTGCTCGCCGCCGGCGGCATCGCCCTCGGCGCGTGGGGGATGACGCGACGGGACATCGCCCGCTGAGGTGAGCTGCGGACCGGGGCGCCACGCGTGGCGTCCCGGTCCGTAGACTCGGCCGGTGGATTCGATCGCCCTCGCGTGCGTGCTGGTCTCGGCCTTCATGCACGCCACCTGGAACATCCTGCTCAAGACCGCCGGCGACCCGCTGCGGACGGCGACGGTCGGCATGATCGCCGCGTCCGTCCTGGTCGTGCCCGCCGTGGCCGCGGGCTGGATGGTGCTCGGCCAGCCGGTCATCCCCGCGTCGGGGCTCGCCATCGGGTTCACGTCCGGCCTGGTCGAGATCGCGTACTTCGTCTTCCTTGCGGCCGCCTACCGGCGCGGGGACCTCTCGATCGTGTCGCCGCTCGCCCGCGGCAGCGCCCCGCTGCTCATCGTGGTCGTGGGCATCGTCCTGCTCGGCGAGCGGCTCTCGGCTGGGGCAGCCCTCGGCGTCGGCCTGCTGCTGATCGGCCTGCTCACGGTCCAGCGGCCGTGGCGGTTCCTGCGCGCGGCGAACGCCGGGCACCGAGGGGCCGCGGGCTTCGCGCTGCTGACCGGGCTCATGATCGCCACGTACACCAGCCTGGACCGGGTGGGGTCCCAGCAGATGCCGCCGTGGTTCTACGCGGCCATCCTGTGGGTGGTGGGCGCGGTCGGGCTGGGGCTGATCGACCTGGCCCGGTCGCGGCTGGCCGGGGGCGCGTTCGCGTCCCGGGCGGGCTCGCTCGACATGCGGCGTGCGATCTTGGCCGGCATGCTGACGCTGGCCGCCTACCTGCTGGTCCTGTTCGCGCTCTCACGGGCCGAGGTGTCGATCGTGGGGCCGCTGCGCGAATCGGCTGTGCTCATCACCTCGGCGTACGGGGTCCTCAGGCTGCGCGAGGCCGTGACCCGGCGGGAGGTCGGCCTGCGCCTCTCGGGCTCGAGCCTCGTGCTGCTGGGCGCCGTCGTGCTCGCGATCGCGGGCTGATGCGACAATCGCACTGACGCATCCGATGAGCCACGTGAGCCCGGCTCCCGTCCCGGAAGGAGCACCATGCCCGCCCTGCGACTCGGCTACAAGGCCTCCGCCGAGCAGTTCCCTCCCCAGCGCCTCCTCGACCTCGCGGTCGCCGCCGAGGCGGCCGGCTTCGACTCGGTCTGGACCAGCGACCACTTCCAGCCCTGGCGCCACCACGACGGCCACGCGCCCAACGCGCTGGTCTGGCTGGGCGCGGCCACCCAGGCGACGAAGCGGGTCACGCTCGGCACGAGCGTCCTCACGCCCGCGCTGCGCTACAACCCAGCGGTCGTCGCCCAGGCGTTCGGGACGCTGGGTCTGCTCGCGCCGGGCCGCGTGATCCTGGGCGTCGGGACCGGGGAGAGCCTCAACGAGACACCGGTCGGCGTGTCGTGGCCCGAGCAGAGCGAGCGGTTCGCGCGCCTGCGCGAGGCCACGCAGCTGATCCAGCAGCTGTGGCGCGGCGAGCGCCTCACGATCGAGGGCGAGTACTACCGCACGGCCAACGCCACGATCTACGACCGGCCGGACGAGCCGGTGCCGGTGTACGTCGCCGCGTCTGGCCCGGCCTCCGCGCGCCTCGCCGGGCGCATCGCGGATGGCCTCATCTGCACCAGCGGCAAGGGCGAGGAGCTCTACACGCAGTCGCTCCTGCCGGGCCTCGCCGAGGGCGCCGAGAAGGCGGGCCGCGACGCAGCAGCGCTGGACAGGATGATCGAGATGAAGGTCTCGTTCGACACCGACCGCAACAGGGCGCTTGAGGATACCAAGGTCTGGGCGGCGTTGGCGTTGCCCGGCGAGCGGAAGGTGGGGATCCACGACGCGCTCGAGATGGAGGAGGCCGCCAAGGAGGCCGAGCCGTACGCGCACAAGCGCTGGCTGGTCAGCTCCGACCCGGACGAGCACGTCGAGCAGCTGGCGCCGTACCTCGCCTACGGGTTCAACCACCTCGTGTTCCACTTCCCGGGCGAGGCCCAGGAGGCGGCGATCCAGCGGTACAGCGAGCTGATCCTGCCCCGGCTGCGCGCTCGCTTCGGCTAGGCGTGGCCCGCCTGGTGCCGTCGCTTCCCGGCCGGGCGGTCGGCCTGGTCGTCCTGCTGTTCATCGTCAACGGCCTGGCCAACGCGGTCTTCACGCCGTTCGCCCCGGCGATCCTGGTGGAGCGCGGCGTCTCGCCCACGTGGCTCGGGATGATGGGTGCCATGGTGTCCGTCGCCTACATTGGGCTGGCGAGCGCGTGGGGCCATCTAGCCGACGTGCTGCTCGGCCGGGGGCGCGCGCTGGCGCTCGCGATCGGGCTGGCGGCCGGGCTGCTCGCGGCGTTCGCGCTGCCGCTGCCGCTGGTGGGCGTCGGGCTCGCCTACATGGCCTTCTCGACGGTGTACGGGCTGCTGTTCCCGCTCCAGGACGCGCTCGCGGTCAACACCCTGGCCGATCCCGGGCGGCAGTACGGGCAGGTCCGGGCGCTGCAGTCGGGAGCGTTCGCCGTGGGGTCCCTGCTGGCGGGCGGGATCTTCGAGCGGCTGGGCTACGGGGCGGCGGTCCCGACGTTCATCGTGCTGGCCGTGCCGGTGGTCGCCGTGGCCCTGGTGATCCCCGACGTGGGCCGGGCGAAGCTCTCCGCCCGAGGCCGCGGCGGGGCGCTGCGCGAGGCGCTCGCGATCCAGCCCCGCCTGCCGCGCGTCCTGCTGGCGATCGGCCTGGCGAACGTGGGCGTGTTCGCCATGCTGACCTTCCTGCCGCTCCTCATCGAGCGCCTGGGCGGGAAGTCGGGCGACATCGGGCTGGCCGTCGGGATCACCGCGGCCCTCGAGGTGGCCGCGCTCCCCGCCGTGTCGCGCCTCCTCGTACGGTTCGGCCCGCGCGCGGTGGTGACCGTGGGCATCGCGCTGCTCGCGGTCGTGTTCGCGGGGTTCGCCCTGGCGCCGTCGCCGGAGGCTGTCATCGGGGTCGCGGTGCTGTACGGCGTCGCGTGGTCGGCCATGTGGGCGGGCTCGGTGACCACGATCAGCCAGCTGCTCCCGCCCGCGCTGCAGGGTTCGGGCCAGGGGCTGCTCTCGCTCACGACGGCCGGCATCGCATCATTCGTGGCGCACGTCGGCGGCGGGCTGCTGTGGGGTGGATTCGGCCCGATGACGCTGTTCGGGCTCGCCGCCGGGCTGGCGGCCGTGGGCGCAGCCA
>JAJYMP010000204.1 GCA_021786915.1 Chloroflexota bacterium | reverse complement strand
GCCCGCTGGTCGCCACCCGGGACCCCCGCCGCGCGCCGGGGGCCGAGTCGTGCTGGGGTCACGACGCGCGGCGGCGTGCGCGGACGCCGGCCCGGGCCGGCGGTCCGCGGCGCGGCCCGTGCGCGCGGGAGGCGCTCCTGACCCCGACGCGACTCAACGAGCGAGGGACCAGCGGATCGGGCCACTGGGCAGCGCGCTGGCGGGACTCAGCCCGCCCGCTCGATCAGGTCCCGCAGCGCCCCCCGATCGGCGTCGACCAGCTCGCCGACCCGCTCGCGGTTCACCTCGGCGACGATGATCTCGCCGACCTCGGTCTGCGTCTCCGCGTAGATCCCGAGCGCCTGCATCCGCTCTGCCTGGACGCGGTTGTCCTCGGTCGGCGCCACGTAGTGGACCGTCCGCGCCCTGTAGCGCTCGATCAGGTACAGGTGCAGCAGCGTCATCAGCCGACGGCGGCGGAGCGCCGGGTCGAAGGTGGCCTGGTCCCGCACCGAGAGGATCGACCGCCCGCGCCGGTCGTGGATGGGCGAGAAGACGACGGCCGCGACGGGCGCTTCGTCGCTGCCGAGCACCGACAGCTCGAGCAGCTCCGACCCGGCCCGGTGCGGGAGCAGGCGCACTCGCAGCCCCCCGGTGACCCCGTTGTGCTCGGCCCACAGCGCGAGCCACTCCTCGAGCAGCCTCTTCGGCAGCTCGGTCTGGATCGTGTGCTGGTGCTGGGTCGAGCCCTTGCCCATCGCCATCGTGGTCGCCGTCCGCCCGGAGGAGGCGACCAGCGCGGCGTCGAGCCGCGGCCCGCCGACCAGCGTCTGCGGCGTCCGGTACGGCGACTCGATCAGCCGCGTCTTCCGCTGGAGCTTGGCGAGCGCCAGCATCCCCTCCTGCTGGAGCGAGGTCGTGAACTCCTCCGCAGCGATCCCGTCGACCTGGTGGCCGCCGTAGGTGATGAAGTTGAAGACGAAGCCAAGCCTCCCGAGCTCGTCGGGGAAGCGGCGCATCTCGTCGTCGGACATGCCCGTCGAGTCCCAGTTGAACGACGGGGACAGGTTGTACGCGAGCATCTTGTCCGGGTACAGCGCGTGGATCGCCTCGGCGAACTGCCGGGCGTCGTCCAGGTCGGCCGTCTTGGTCTCCATCCACAGCACGTCCGCGAACGGTGCTGCGGCAAGGGACTTCGCGATCGCGTAGGGGATGCCCCCGCGCACCTGGTAGTAGCCCTCCGGCGTGGCCGCGAGCTCGGGGTCCCAGCTGACCTCCAGCCCCAGCGCGCGAGCCCGCTCCATCGCGACGGCGTGCGACGCGCCCGCAGCGAAGGCGAGCCAGGCGTCGACCGTGATCCCGGGCCCCGCCGCGCCGTCGTCGTCCGCCTCGCGCTGGCGGAGGTGGTCGGCCACGGCCTCGGCATAGGTCGCGAGGCCCGCCTCGCCCTCCCATGCGCTCAGGAACTGCTCGGCCGTGCGATCGAAGGCCGCGTCCACGTCGGCCCCGGCGATGACGTCAGCCGCGGCGGCAGCGACCGCCCCGGCGATGCCGGTCCGCTCGAGCCAGGCGTCGGCCGCCCGGTACTCACTATCGGCGACGGCGTAGAGCAGATGGCCGTTGAGCTCCTCGACGCCCGCGGCGTGGAAGCGGCGGATGAGCGCGAGATACGCGGTCTTGTACGCGGGCACCGCGGGGTTCGTGACGCCCACGATGAACGGCTGGTCCCGCTCGTCGGTGCGGGTCTCGATGAGGTTGGCGGCCTCGGCGTCCGTCCGGGCGACGATGATCCCGGGCACGCGCATCACGTCGAGCTGCAGGCGGGCGGCGTTGAGCCGCTTGATCTGCTCGCTGCTGCTGACGAGCACCTTGCCGCCCTGGTGGCCGCACTTCTTGGTGCCGGGGCGCTGGTCCTCGATGTGGTAGCCCGGCACCCCGGCCTCGACGAAGCGTCGGATCAGGTTGCGGACGTGGGGGTCGCCGCCGTGGCCCGTGTCTGCGTCGGCGATGATGAACGGCCGGTAGTCCACGGCGGGGGCGGCGGCGCGCTGCTCGGCCGTCATGCGGGAGCGCTGGTAGGCCTGGTTGCGGTCCGCGGTCAGGAGCGCGCGGACGAGGCCGGCCGCCTCGTCGGGGACCTGCGAGAGCGGGTAGGACGCGAGGTCCGGCCCCGGGTCCTCGGTGGCGGACCCCTTGGCGGAGGTCGCCCAGCCGCCGAGGTAGATCCCCTCGACGCCGAGGCGCTTCATCACCACGGCCTGCCCGGGCGAGTACGGCCCGAACGTCGTGATGCAGCGGCGCTGCCCGAACAGGTCGCGCAGGCGCGCATGGAACGCCGCCGCGGCCTCGCGGGCCACCGGGTAGTCGACCGGGATCGCGCCGCGCTGCTCCACCACCTGGCGGGCGGAGTGGAGTCGCGTGATGCCGGCGAACCGCGGGCCAGCGAGCCAGGCGCGCGTGGCGGCGAGCTCGGCCTCGAGGTCGATGTCGGCGGGGCCGACGGGCGGGGCCTGTCTGGACGAGGCCTCCGTGCGGACGGTCGGTGCGGTCATGCGGGGACGCTCCTTTCGGCCATGGGAAGGGGGTCGAAGTCGGGCGGCGCGGTCAGGCGGGTGCCGTCAAGCGCCAACGCCTCGAGGGACCGGGCGCAGCGGCGGCGGGCCAGGGTCGCGTCGTCGTTGCCCAGGTTCTGGTTGAGCAGGTCGATGCACCACGGCGGCTTGGCGGCCGAGCCCACGTAGGCGGCGACCACCTCGCGGGCCACGGGCAGCGACGTCCGCTTCGAGTCGTCGTGGACGTCCCGGTCCGACGCGGCGAGGAGCTTG
Organism: Chloroflexota bacterium; assembly: GCA_021786915.1. The sequence continues at coordinate 3,908 of JAJYMP010000204.1, read as the reverse complement.
GCGTGCTCCTCCCCCAGCAGGCGGTCGAACAGCGCCGGGGTGAGAGCGTCGCCGGCGCGCACGCCGGTCTCGGGATCGTCCTCGGTGAACGGAGCCGCCTTGTGCAGCCACTCCCAGAGGATCGAGAGCCGGATCTCGCCGGTCGCCATGTCCTCCATGAGGTAGAGCACGTCGCCGTCGCCGAAGAAGTCGGCGGGCTTGAGGGCCGCGGCCTGGAAGCCGCGCAGGAACGCGTTGCCGTACTGGAGGCCCACCGACAGCAGGTCCCGGGCCCCGCGGACCGTGCGGGGCGCCGGCTCCAGGGCGGTCAATGCGGCCGCGTCCCCCTCCGTGTGGGTGAGCGGCGGGAAGGCGCGGCCCAGCTGGTTGTCCTCGCCCGCCCGCTCCCAGACGGGCCGCACGATGTGGACCATCTTCCAGTGGGCGACCCACTTGCCCGAGGCGCCCTCGCGCCGCTCGCGCTCCGCCCCCGCGACCGCCTTGCGCATGGCCGCCTCGACGCCGCGCTCGGTGCCGACCGGGATCTGCGCCTCCATGCCGCCCTGCCAGAGGGCGCAGCGCCCGCCGAGGTCAGGGGTGTTGACCGCCCGCCGGACGCGGTCCTCGTAGGCGCGCATGTACGCGTACGTCATGCCGATCGCGTCGATGTTCGGGTTGGCGAAGGCGGGGTCGCCGTGGAGGGCGTCGGCCACGGAGTTGATGTAGTCCCAGCGGCCGGTGTTGAACCCGACGAAGTGGGCGCCCAGGGCGGCGCGGATCTCGAGCAGCTGGAAGGCGGCCTCGAGCTGCTCGACGAGGACGTACACGCGGATGCTCCCGCCCGGCAGCCCGAACTGCCCCTCGAGCGCGTCGAGCAGCGCCGCCCACAGCGCGGCCTCGTCGGCGGTCTGGATCTTGGGCAGGTAGAGGACGATGCTGCGGCCCTCGGCGCGAAGGGCCGTGGCGTTGGCGGCGAGGTACAGGGCGGTGTCCACGAGGGAGGCCGAGAACCCCGACCCGTCGGCGCGGCGGACGTGCCGGTCGTCGAGGTGGAGGCCCCGGGGGCGGAAGAGGCGCGTGGTCGCCCGGAGCTGGGCCCGCCAGTCGGCCACGATCCGCCGGCCGAGGAAGCCCTCCGACCAGGCGTTCACCTCCCCGGCGACGGTCTCGGCCACGCGCAGGAACCGCGGGTCGCCGGCGAAGGCGAGCCGGAGGCTGCGCTGGTTCTCGAGCGCCATCGTGTCGACCTGGCCCAGCGCGTCCTCGCCGTCGAACATCCAGCCGTCCGCGCCCGAGAGGAGCGCGTAGGCGACGTTGCGCAGGTTCTGCTCAACCGACGCGCGGGGGCGGGCTGCCGGGCCCGTGCCCTGGATCCACTGGCGGACGAGGTCGTCCGGGACGGGCGCCCCGCGGAAGCGGCCTTCCCTTGCGTCGGCGGCCGTGAGCCCCGTCCGGCCGACCGGGGCGTCGGGGGCGAGGAAGCCGATCGGCTCGCCCGTCGCGGCCCGCCGTCGCCGGCGTTCCGCACGGACCGCCATCAGCGCCCGACGCTCGTCGTCGAGCCCGGCGAGGGTCTCGAGGATGTCCAGCGCGGCCGGTGTCAGGACGTCGTCGTAGGCGGGAAGGAGGCCGGGCCGGATCTCGAGGGACGCGCGCATCGAGGTCTCCCGGCCCTACTCGTTCTCGTGGTCGCGCGGGCAGTCCCCGGGGCATCCGCACTCGGCCTCGAGGGCAGAACACGTCACGGGCTTTGCTGTCCAGGCTCGGGGGATGGCAGCATCCTCGGCCGTCGGCTCGTCTTCGTCACTCGGCTGGGACATGGGGACGACTCCTTCCGAATCGGGGGCGGCGGGGGCCGGCATCGTCCCGCAATCCGTTCCATCAGTCCAATCGCTTGTTATGATGAGCTCCATCACCATGAGTGATGGAGCTCATCGCGGATGCTGGTCACCCAGATCGAGGCGTTCCTCGAGGTGGCGAGGCAGCGGAACCTCAGCCGTGCCGCCGACACCCTGCACGTCACGCAGCCGGGCCTCACCGCGCGCCTCCAGGGGCTTGAGCGGGAGTTGGGCGTGGCGCTCTTCGAACGGTCGCGCCGGGGCATGGAGCTCACCGCCGCCGGGGATGCGTTCCGGCCGTATGCCGAACGGGCGATCGACTCGCTCCAGGCCGGCCAGGCGGCGGTGGGGGAGCACGGGTCCCGCCTCGCCGAGGAACTCGCGATCGGGGCCGCGCCGGCCGTCGGCACCTACGTCCTGCCCAAGCTGCTCGAGCGGTTCGTGCGGGACCACCCGGCCGCCCGGCTCGTGGTGCGGACGGGGCACTCCGAGGAGATCGTTGACCTCGTGGGTGCAGGCGAGCTCGAGATCGGGCTCGTGCGCGAGATCCATCGGCCGGGCGTCACGCTGACCCCGCTCTACGAGGACGAGCTGCTGCTCGTGGTGCCGCCGGGGCACGCCTTCGTGCGCGCCGGGCGGATCGGCGTGGAGCGGCTGTCAGCCTCGACGCTGATCCTGTTTGACCGGACGTCGAGCTACTACGACGCGACGTCGGCGGTCTTCCGCGAGGCCGGCGTCGTCCCGCGCAGCCGCATCGAGCTCGACAACATCGACGCCGCGAAGCAGATGGTCGGCCACGGGCTGGGCGTCGCGCTGCTGCCGCACACCGCGGTGGCGGGAGACGTCGCCCGGGGCGTGCTGCGCGTGATCGAGATCGAGGGGATCCGGCCGATCCGGCGCCAGATCTTCGCCGCCCGGCGGGCCGAGAAGGCTGTCGTCAGCCCGGCCGTCAAGGGCTTCCTCGACGTCCTCGACGATATCGCCGACCTCCTGCCCGGTCGGGGGGCCATCCTCGCCTGAGGCGTGTGGCACCCTTGTCGCGATGGCATCGGTGTCGCTCCCGCCCGCATTCGCCGTTCCCGCCTACCGGTGGTACTGGTCGAGCCAGCTCGTCTCGGGCGCCGGGACCTGGGCGCAGAGCGTCGCGCAGGCCTGGCTGGTCCTCCAGCTGACCAACTCGGCGTTCGCCCTGGCCGTCATCACCACCCTCCAGTTCCTGCCGATGCTGGTATTCCCGCTGCTCGGCGGCGTGCTCGCGGACCGGCTGCCGCGCCGGCGCGTGCTGGTGATGACCCAGATCGGCGCCATGCTCCAGGCCGTGGTCCTCGGGCTCCTCGTCTGGTCGGGGCGGGTCCAGTACTGGGAGGTCGGGGTCCTCGCGCTCGGTCTCGGGCTGACCAACGCGTTCGGCAACCCCGCGCAGGCGGCGCTGGTGCCGGAGATCGTCGGCAGGGACCTCGTGGGCAACGCCGTGGCGCTCAACAGCATCCAGTTCAACGTGGCGAGGCTGCTCGGCGGCGGGATCGGCGGGGCGATGGTGGCGGCCTTCGGCGTCTCGACCACGCTGTTCCTCAACGCCGCGAGCTTCGTGCCGTCGATCGCGGTCCTGGCGGTGCTCCCGCTCGCGTTCGCCCGTCCGCCACACGCCCGCGAGGGCGCCAACCCGAATGCCGCCCAGGCGCGCATCGTCACCGACATCGGCGCAGGCGTCCGCTATGCGCTGGGCGACCGGGCGATCCGCCGGGTCCTCGCGCTGTTCGGCGTGGTCGGGCTGCTGGGGTTCAACTGGTCGGTTGCGACGCCGCTGCTGGCGTACACACTGGGCGCCGGCGCGACGGGCTTCGGCGTGATGCAGGCGGCGCTCGGCGCGGGTTCGCTCGTGGCGGGCATCGCGCTCATGCGGACCCGCGTGGCCACCGAGCGGCGGTTCCTCGTCGGCGCCGTCGCACTGGGCAGCGTGCTGGTCCTGCTGGGGATCTCGCCCCTGTACGGCGTCAGCGTCGCCCTGATGTTCTTCGGCGGGATGGGTGGCGTCACGGCGTCGGTGACGTCCAACACGCGCCTCCAGCTGCTCTCGGTGGACGCCTACCG
>JAJYMP010000554.1 GCA_021786915.1 Chloroflexota bacterium | reverse complement strand
AAGGACGGCGTCATCGCCGACTACGTCATCACGGAGGCGATGCTGCGCTTCTTCATCGGCAAGGCGAGGAAGGGCCGGTTCGGCTTCTCCAGCGTCGAGGTGATGATCAGCGTGCCGGCCGGCGTGACGTCGGTCGAGAAGCGCGCCGTCCGCGACGCCGCCCTCAAGGCGGGCGCCAAGGAGGCGTACCTGATCGAGGAGCCGCTGGCCGCGGCGATCGGCGCCAACGTGCCGATCAGCGGGCCGTCCGGGAACATGATCATCGACATCGGCGGCGGCACCTCCGAGATCGCGGTCATCTCGCTGGGCGGGATCGTGGTGTCCAACAGCCTGCGCGTCGGCGGCAACAAGTTCGACGAGTCGATCGCCTCGTACGTGCGCAAGAAGTACAACCTGATGATCGGCGAGCGGACGGCCGAGGAGGTCAAGATCCAGATCGGCACCGCGCTGCCGCTGGAGCGCGAGCTCACGATGGAGGTCCGCGGCCGCGACCTGATCGCCGGCCTGCCGCGCACGATCCCGATCACCTCGTCCGAGGTGATGGAGGCGATCGAGATCCCGCTCCAGATGCTCGTGGCCGCCGTGCGCCAGGTCCTCGAGCAGACCCCGCCCGAGCTGTCCTCCGACATCATCGACAAGGGCATGGTGATGTCCGGCGGCGGCTCCCTGCTGCGCAACGTCGACAAGCTGCTCACGCAGGTGACGGGCGTGCCGTGCCACGTCGCGGAGAACTCGCTGAACTGCGTGGCGCTGGGGACGGGCCTGGCGCTGGAGCACTTCGACTTCTTCAAGAAGTCGCTCGTCAGCCAGATCTAGTGGGCGGTAGCGGCGGCCAGCCAGCTCCGGCGGCTGGCGGGCCTTCGGCCCAAGGCCGCCTCCGCGTGGCCGTCCGCCGATGCCGCCCCGCTCAATCGTGAGCCGGCTCCACGCCCACGGGCGCCCGGGCGACACACGGCCCCACGCAGGGTCGCTCGTGGTGGGGGAGGGTGCGGAGCGCACCACACCCCGACCCACGGGGCTCCTCCGGTGAGGGCCTTCATCGACCTCCACTGTCACACGTCGGCGTCGTTCGACTGCCTGGCCTCGCCCGAGAGCGTCGTGCGGACGGCAGCGAAGCGGGGGCTCACGCATCTTGCGATCACCGACCACGACAAGATCGACGGGGCGCTCCGGGGACGCGACGCTGCCCCGGCCGGGCTGACCGTGATCATCGGCGAGGAGGTCAAGACCGCCGACGGGGACCTCATCGCGCTGTTCCTCGAGGGGGCGGTCCCGCCGGGGCGGCCGGCGCCTGAGACGATCGCGGCCGTGCGGGCGCAGGGCGGGCTGGTCGGCATCCCGCACCCCTTCGACCACCACCGCGGGTCGATGCTCAGGGACCCGCGCCTCGAGGCCATCGGCGCGCTGGTGGACTGGGTCGAGGCGTACAACGCGCGCGTCATCGGCGGCTCGGGCAACGAGCGGGCGGCGGCCTTCGCGCGCGAGCTCGGGCTGCCGGGCATCGCCGCATCGGACGCGCACAGCGTCGTCGAGGTGGGCGTCGCCTACAACATCGTCGAGGGCGACCCGTCCACGCCGACGGGCGTCCTGGCCGCGCTCCGAGCCCTGGAGATCGTCCCCGGCCGCGCTTCGTATATCGTGAGGGCTCTCACCCCGATCTCCAAGCTGGTCAACCGCGCGCGGGGCAACACGCGCGTGCCGTGGTCGTCCGCCGACTCGCCGGGCGACGCCTGATGGAGCCGCCCGTGTCACAGCCCGGTCCCGACGCCAGCGACGACCTCCGCCGGCAGCGCGACAGCCAGCCCGAGGACACCGTCTCGCTCGGCCGGCGCCTGCGGCAGCCGAAGACGATCCTCTCGATCGTCGTCCCGATCGTGCTCGTGGTGCTGGTCTTCCGGGTGGCGTTCAACGTCGACGTGGCGAAGCTGGTGCAGGGCGTCGACCAGTCCAACAAGCTGCTCCTCCTGGGCGCGTTCGTCGTCTTCTACATCGGGTTCCCGCTCCGCGGCTACCGCTGGGCCCGGATCCTCGCGGCCACGCGGTTCCACCTGGGCACCCGGGACGCGACCGAGATCCTGTTCCTCTCGTGGCTCGTCAACTGCCTCGTGCCGGCCAAGCTCGGCGACGTCTACCGCGCCTACCTGCTCAAGCTCAACGCCGCGAGCGCCTCGTTGTCGCGCACCTTCGGCACGGTGTTCATCGAGCGGTTGCTCGACATCTTCGCCATCGCCGTGATGGGCCTCGCGGCCGGCTTCTGGAGCTTCCGCAACGGGTTTCCGCCCGAGATCCAGTTCGTGGTGGCGCTCGGCGTCGTGGTCATCATCGGCATGGCGGCGCTCCTCCTGACGCTGCGCAACTTCGGCCGCGGGATCCTGGTCCGGCTCCACGTGCCGCACCGCTTCATCGTCCTCTACGACAAGTTCGAGGAGGGCGTGTTCGGCGCGATCGGCGTGCGGCAGCTCCCGCCGCTCGTCGGGCTCACCGGCCTCATCTGGGCCACCGAGGGCTTCCGCCTGTTCTTCGTCATCCAGGCCCTCGGCTTCCCCAACGTCGAGATGGGGCTCTCGGGCGCGTTCTTCGTGGCGCTCATCGGCTCGCTGCTGACCGCGGTGCCCCTCAGCCCGGCTGGTCTTGGCACCGTCGAGCTGGGGGTGAGCGCCGTGCTGACCCTCGCCTACGGGGTGCCGGCCCAGGAGGCCGCCACGATCGTCATCGTGGACCGGGTGATCAGCGTGTTCTCGATCATCGTCCTCGGCGGCATCCTGTACGCGGTCTCGGGCAAGCGGCGCGGCGCGGGCCTGGCCCCAGGGTCGGGGCCGGTGGACGAGCTGGCGCTCCCCGCGTAGGGGCGAGGGGGTCCCGGCGTGGGCGGCACCAGGGGTCCCGGCTCGGACCCCTGCCGATCGGGTCATCCCCGCACCCCACGCGACCGCCCGCCACCGCACCGCGGTGGCGGCATTCGGTCACCGCTCGCGAGTACCAACGGGTGATTGGGAGTCCCGGGCATCCCGCCGACACTTCTGGTGAGCCTGCGGAACAACCGCGGGAGCCCAAGCAAGGCAGCGATGACCACCGAGAACGGCCGCGCATTCAACGAATGGCTGCGAGCACAGCTCAAGGCCAAGAAGATGTCGCAGCGCCAGCTCGCCCAGCAGTCCGGGGTTGACCACTCGACCATCTCGAGGCTCATCCGGGGGGATCGGATGCCGTCGCTGGGCACGGCGACCAAGTTGGCTCGCGGCCTGCGCGAGATCCGCGAGGACACGGACACGGCGGGTGCCCTCGGCGTCGTGTCGATCGGGCCCCAGAACCCGACCGCTCGCGTCGAGTACGCCCTGCGCGCGGACGAGGCCCTCTCGGAACCGCAGGTCCGTCAGATCATGGAGTACTACCTGGCGGTCCGGCTTCGCCGGTTCAACCGCGCGTATGCGCCCCCCGTTGCTGCCGAATCAGGCGTCGGCAGCACCACCGGCGGAACGATGTCGGCGCCCAATGGCTACGGGCCCCGGCCTCCCCTGTACAGCGCCGCCGCCGCCCAGACGGCCGTCCGTCCCGCCCCGCCGCGCTACGGCGCGCCGCGGCCGATGGCCCGGCCCCCGGCTCGCACACCGGGCCGACCCTGACCACACCTCTGGCACGACCCGGCGCAGGCACGCCCGGGTCTCGGGGACAGCGAACGCCGGTCTTGCAGGGGCCGGCGTTCGCATTTGTCTGGCGCCCGGCTGTCTGGCGCCCGGCGCCGCCTCAGCTCGGAGCGCCCGGAGGCGCGACGGCCAGTCGCGATGGCGCGTAGACGGAGATGACGCGGCGCGAGCCGGCTCGGAACAGCTCGACGGGCCGCATGCTGCTCGGGGGGTAGGCATCGGACAGCCACTGGTCCTCGGCCAGGCTGCCGCAGGGGGCGCCGGTGACGTCGTCGAACAGCGGGTCGCAGACGACGATGACGACGCCGACCGGGAGGGTCGCGCCCGCCGGCTGGTTGGCGATCGGCGGCTGGAGGACCATGCCGCGCCGGGTCAGCGGGAAGCGCATCGCGTCGTCGGGCTTGAACGCGGGCAGGCTGACGAGCAGCCTCGGCTCGTCGGGCGGCCACCCGGCATCGACCACATCGACGACCCGGGCGGCCGCGGCGTCCGCGAGGCGCCAACCGCCGTCGGGAGAGACCGCAGGGGGCCAGGCTGTGACCGCGATCGCCCCCGCGCCCGCCGTGAGCACGACGGCTGCGGCCGGTCCCAGCAGCCGTGCCGCCGATATCGGGCGATCCAGGGCGGGACGACGCGCAGCCTGCGCGAGCCGGGCCGCGCCGGTCCCGGCCAGCGCCAGCACCACCGGGTCCAGGAACGCGTGGTAGTGGTCGTTCGGGAGGCCGGGCGCCACCACCGCGAGGCTCGGCGCGAGGACGGCCAGGGCGACGGCGGAGAAGGCGAACGTCCCGAGGAGCCACGCGACGGGCCAGCGCTCGATCACGCCCGAGTCGGGCCAGCGCTGCGGCCCGTCCGCGTTCTCGCTCACCCGCGCCCGGTCGCGTCGCCAGGGCAGCAGCAGCGCGGCCGCGCCCAGCGCCACCACGATCGCCATCGCTGCCAGCGACGCCGTGGGCCGGTCGGTGACGAGGCCCGCGATCGGCCAGGTGAGCGTCCGGAGGACGACCATCACAAGGCGCTCGAGGATCCCTACCTGCGCGGTCCCGCCGCCGGCCCCGCCCAGGTAAGCGAGCAGCGCGCGCACCTCGGAGAAGTCGCTCCTGAGCTCGTGGATGACGAGCGGGACGTAGCCGGCGACGAGCACGAGCGCGCCGGCCAAGCCCGCCCGGAGGTGCGACGCGCTCTTCCGCCCCGCTCGCCTGAGCCGCAGGAGCTCCCACGCCCACATTCCCGCCACCGGGACCGCGAGCACGCCGCCCAGCCAGTGCAGCTGCATCGTGGCCATCGTCCCCACGGCGGCGAGCAGCCACCAGCGGACGCCTCCCGTCCGGCGACCCTGGATCGCGCCCCCCACGGCCATGGCGGCGAACAGCGGGATCGGGTTGGGGTTCCAGATGAACGTCGACTCGCTGATGCCCGCGGGCGACACCGCGAGGAGCAGCGCGGCCACGGCAGCGGCCACAGGGCCGCCGACGAGCCGCGCCAGCCACCACGTCGCAGCGACTGCAGCGACCCCGAGGAGGGCGATCTCGGCCGTGATCGCCACCGGGTCGGCACCCGAGATCAGCGCCGCGGGCGCGAGCAGGTAGTAGTAGAGCGCCCCGTGGTGGAAGGTCCCCACCGAGGTGACCGGCCCCAGCAGCGGCAGCCGCCCATGGATGAGTCCTGCGAGCACCTCCATGTCGTGGCCCTGGTCCGAGTCCCACTGCCCGCGCTGGTCCAGGCCGGGGAGGCGGAGGAGCGCGGCGAGCACGAGGATCGCGGCGAGCAGGGCCAGCTCCAGCCAGCGGCGCTGGTCGCGGCGGCGCTGCGTGCGGTCGCGGTCGCGACCGCGCCGGGCCGAGCTCGCTGCCACCGCGCCCGCGAGCGGGTCGTCGACGTCGGCCTTCACGAACCGGGCGCCACGGCGTCGGGCTCGGGCGGTGCGGAGCGGCCTCGAGCGCTGCGCGTCTGGAACGCCGAGGGCGGCAGCGGCGCCAGCGGCAGGCCCGCCGCCAGGTCGCGTGCCCGCGCCAGGTTGACCTCGTCCCAGCCCTCCTCCATGCCGGGCGCCTCGATGATGTACGCCACCCCGTGCAGCGCCGGATGGACCAGGAACCGGGCGAGGCCGTCGGTGCCGATGCGCCCGCCGCCCAGGTGCTCGTGGCGGTCCGAGCCCGAACCCATGGCCGAGCGCGAGTCGTTGAGGTGGACCAGCCGGAGCCGGTCGATGCCAACCTGCGCGGCGAACAGCGCCAGCAGCTCGTCCACCCCCTCGCCGGAGCCGATGTCGTAGCCGGCGCCCCAGAGGTGCGCCGTGTCGAGGCAGAAGCCCAGCCGATGCCGAGGCATGCCCGCGGCCGTCGCCGCCCGGTCGATCGCGCCGAGCTCGTCCGGCGACCTGCCGAGCCCGAAGCCGGCGCCCGGCCCGTTCTCGAGGACCACCACGACGCCGTCGCCCGTCTCGCCCGCGCGCTCCACGGCGCGCCGGAGGCCCTCGGCAATCCGCGAGATGCCCACCTCGACCCCTGCGCCGCGATGCGAGCCCGTGTGCACGTTGACGAAGGCGGCCCCATAAGCCGCGGCGACGCGCAGCTCGCTCGCCAGCAGCTCGATGGAGCGCGCCCACACGTCGTCGTCGGGCGTGGCGAGGTTCACGAGATACGGCGCGTGGACCGAGATGGGGGTGATGTCCTGGGCGGCGAGCCGGTCTCGAAACGTCGGCAGCTCATCGGGCGGGGCCGGGCGGCGGCGCCAGGAGGTCGGGTTGTCCACGAAGACCTGGATGGCCGTGGCGCCGATCGCACCCGCGCGCTCGGCGGCGCGGACCATGCCCGTCGCGAGCGGGAGGTGGGGGCCCAGGCGTCGGCCGTTCGGGAGCATGCCGCAAGCCTATCCGCCGTGGTCCGGCGGCGTGGTCCGCGGTGCGCAGGGCGGGGGCGGCGAGGGGAGGCCCGCGGCGGGCGGCCCGCGGCGGGCGGCCCGCGGCGGGCGGCCGCGGCGGCGCGACGGTCGGGACCGGATCCCCTCGGACCGGCCCCGGCCCCGGATGCCCCGACGAGGCCTAGTGCCCCGATGCGCTGGCCCCGCGCTCGTTG
>JAJYMP010000306.1 GCA_021786915.1 Chloroflexota bacterium | reverse complement strand
TCTCTCCCGGCTCGCTGTAGTCAGAGCGCCGCACCCCACGTGGGCCGATTCGTGCACAGGCCGGCCCGTTCCTGGCTGGAAGTTCGGTCGAGCCGGTGGGCGCGCAGGCGGCCAGCACGGCGGCGGCCAGGCACAGCGGGAGCATCTGGCGGACGTGCATGGTGGACACCTGCGGAGCGTGACGGTGGGCAGGGCGCCGTGGCGCCGACCGCAAGACGAGACCGTCGCCGAACTGGTTCCCGGAACCGGTGGGCCATGGGTGGAATCCTCTTCTGCCCATCGGTGCATTTGACAGGAACGCCTGTTCACACCATGATCTCTCTATCGCCCGATGGATTGCGGCCGCAAGGCCTTCGCCAACACCGCGAAATCCGCCGCCGCACCGGGCCCAAGATCGCTGCTCCGGCCTCCGCATGCCACGGCCGTTGGAGCGGCAGGGCAAACCGTCCCAACCCGACGGAGCCCCGGAAAGGAACACCGTCCCCATGCTCTCGCGCTCCACCACGAATGCCGTGGCGCACCGCGCATCCTCGATGCGCCGGATGCGCCGGCGAGTGGCCCAGGCCACGCGCCTGTACTGCTCGACCAACGGCTGCACCAGCTATCTCGTCATCGACGAGACGGCGGGCATCGCGCTCTGCGAGATCTGCGGCTACACCCGTAGGCTCAACTAGGTCCGCGGCGGCCCGTCCGCCACCGCCGCGCGGGCGAATCCGCCCGCCACCAACCACCGAGTCGCGGCCGGCCCCACGTGCGGTCGGCCCTCTCGTCTTCGGCCTCCCTCGGGTTCGTCGGCGGCCGCAATGCCTCCCGCGAACCGCCCCGCGACTGCCCGCCCTGCGCGACGCAGTTGCCGGGGAGGTCCAGGCCCTTCGACAATCGGGGCACGAAACGCCGCCCAACGGCAACCCGCCCCGGCGAAGGAGCCCCATGCCCGCCCCCCGCACCGTCGACCGCGCCCGCCTCGAGCACCTCATGGCCGAGGAGCTCGCGTCGTTCGAGCGCACGAACCCCCGCTCTCGCGAGCTGTTCGAGCAGGCGAAGGGATCGCTCCTCGACGGCGTCCCGATGAACTGGATGGTCAAGTGGGCCGGCGCCTTCCCGCTGTTCGTCGAGTCCGCCTCGGGCGCCCACTTCCGCGACGTCGACGGCCACGACTACGTCGACCTGTGCCTGGGCGACACCGGCGCCATGGCGGGCCACGGCCCCGACGCCACCGTCCGGGCCGTCGAGGCCCAGCTCCGCCGCGGCATCACCCACATGCTCCCCACGGAGGACGCGGCCGTCGCGGGCGACGAGCTCCGCCGCCGCTTCGGCGTCCGGTTCTGGCAGTTCACGCTCACGGCCACGGACGCCAACCGGTTCGTGATCCGGCTGGCCCGCCACATCACAGGTCGCTCGAAGATCATCGTCCACAACCACTGCTACCACGGCTCGGTCGACGAGACGTTCGCGGTCATCGGACCGGACGGGGCGGCAGTCGCGCGCCGGGGCAACATCGGCAAGCCGGTCGCCCTCGCCGAGACCACGCGCGTCGTGGAGATCAACGACCTCGAGGGCCTCGAGCGCGAGCTCAGCCAGGGCGACGTCGCCGCCTGCCTGTTCGAGCCCGCGCTCACGAACGTCGGCATCGTCCTGCCGGAGCCCGGCTACCACGACGGCGTCCGCGAGCTGACCCGGCGCCACGGGACGCTGCTGATCAATGACGAGACGCACACCATCTGCGCCGGCCCCGGCGGCTACACCGGCGCGCACGGCCTGCACCCCGACTTCGTGACGATCGGCAAGACGATCGGCGGAGGCATCCCCGCGGCGGCCTACGGCTTCACCGAGGACGTGGCCGAGCGCATCCACGCATCGATCGACCGCGAGGACTCTGACGTCGGCGGGATCGGCGGCACGCTGGCCGGCAACGCGCTGTCGCTGGCTGCGATCCGGGCGACGCTGACCGAGGTCCTCACGGACGAGGCGTTCGCGCGGATGGTCCCGCTGGCCGGGCGCTTCGAGGCGGGCGTGAATGCGGTGCTGGCGGCCCACGACGTTCCGTGGCACGTGACGCGCCTGGGCGCCCGCGCGGAGTACCACTTCGTCGCCCAGCCGCCGCGCAACGGGTCCGCGCTCCACGACGCGGCGGATCCCGAGCTCGAGCGGTTCCTCCACCTCTGGGCGATGAACCGGGGCGTCCTCATGACGCCATTCCACAACATGGCCCTGATGTCGCCTGCGACGACCGACGCCGACGTCGACCGCCACACCGAGGTCTTCGCGGCGGCGATGGAGGCGCTGTTCGGGGACTGACTCGGTCGACGCGCCGTTGGGGTCATGACGCGCCGCGCAGCCACCAGCGGCGCTCACGCACGGGGTCGCCCGCGATCTCGTCGGTGAGCGGCTCGCCCGGCACGAAGCCGCGGGCGGTGTAGAACGGCTCGGCGAGGTCGTTGTCGAGCAGCACGTCGGCGGCGACGTCCTCGCCCGGGTGCGCCGCCACGACGCCCGCGAGGAGAGCGGAGCCGAGCCCTCGCCTGCGTGATGACGGCAGCGTGTAGATCGCGGCGAGCTGGACGTGGTCGACGCGATCCACCACCTCGGCGAAGGCGTCCACGCCGTCGGCAGCGCCCGCCACGAACACCTCGTGGCGATCGATCCTCACGGCGATCCGCTCCGTCGAGTACGCCTGGGCGAGGAAGCGCGCGATCGTGTCGTCCGCCAGTCGGCCTGCGTACGTGGCCCACCACGCAGCAATGGCCACCGCGCGGATCGCGGGGGCATCGGCCGGCTCGGCGGGGCGCACCGTGATCCCCTCGACGACCGTCATCGGCGGCGGGCCTCGTCGTACCGGGCCAGCTCGTCGGCGAGCACGAGCGGGCGGCGGTGCTGGCGGTCAGTGGGTGCCTCCGCGTTGAGACGGGCGGCTGCGGCGTTGACCGCGACGACGAGCTCCCCGAGCGCGGCTGCGTCCCGGCGGTGGGCGGAGGGCGTCGGCGCGTCGCCGGACGACGCCCGGGCGAGGATCGCGTCCCTGCGCTCGAGCAGCGCGCGCACGTGCTTGTCTGCCTCGATCCAGGGCGGCGCGATGCCGGCATTCCGGAGCATGTGGTGGGCGAGCGCCAACTCGCCCGCGTACGCGTCGTCCTCCTTGGGGAGGGGCTCCCCCCGGAAGGGCAGGTTGTCGAACTTGCCCGCCTCCATCGCCTCGCGGATCTGGCGTTCGACGAGGCGCTCCCATGTGGGCGCGACCTGTCGGCGGCCGTTTTCGTCGATGCGGATGGCGGGCGTGCGGCACGAGTCCACGCCCGGAGTCTAGCCGCGAGCGGCGCCTGGCGCCTTCGTGCGACGCTACGCCCCGAGCTCCTCCACCACCCATGCCGCGAGCACGCGGGCGCACGCCTCCACCTCCGCGAGCGGGACGTGCTCGTCGGCGCCGTGGGCAAGGCGGACGTCCCCCGGGCCGTACACCACGCAGGGCGTCTCGCCGACGCCCACGAACAGCCGCATGTCACAGCCGTACGGCACGCCCACGGCTGGCGGCGCGTTCCCGGTCACCGCGGCGCCGACCGCGGCGAGGCCCGTCGGCAGCGGGTGGTCCGCGGGCACGCGCGACGAGCCGAACCGCGCCCCGGTGATGTGCACGGTTGCCGGATGCTCCCGCAGGAACGGGTCCGCCCCGCAGGCCGCGGCGATGCAGGAGCGGAGCTCGTCTGCGGCCTCCTCGGGCGTCTGGCCCAGGCGCACGCCGTACCGTCCCTCGGCCACCAGGCGGTCCATCACCGTGGACGCCCACTCCCCGCCCGACACCTTGCCGATCATGGAGGGGTACGGCATGCCCAGCGCTGCCATGAGGGGCTCGGTCTCGGCCTCGTTGCGGCGGGCCTCGTCCGCTTCGAGCGCAGCGACCAGGGTCGCCAGGTTCGCCAGCGCCGACACGCCCTCCGTGCGCCGGCTCGCGTGCGCGGCGCGGCCCGGGACGGTCAGCTCGAACGTGATCGCCCCGGCATGCGCGATCACGATCTCCAGGGCCGTCGGCTCCGTGATGATCGCCGCGTCGCCCGTCGCGCCCGCGCGGATCGCCGCGAGCGTCCCCTGCCCGCCGTCCTCCTCGGACGGGACGAGCGCCACGAGGAGCTCGCCGCCCAGCCGCCCGAGCGCCCCGGTCTCGCGCAGCGCGCGCACCGCGCCCAGGATCGACGCCAGGCCGCCCTTCATGTCGCAGGCGCCGCGCCCGAACAGCTCCCCGTCGACGACCTCGCCCGAGAACGGGTCGAGCGACCAGGTGGCGGGATCGCCCGCCGGCACGACGTCGATGTGGCCGGACAGCACGACGCGCCTGCCGCCAGCACGCCCGGCGCGACCCAGCACCACCGACAGCGTCGTCCGCGGCGTCTCCTCGCCGGGCCATGCCGGGTCGGCGCGCATGTCAGCGGGGTTGGGCGTGAAGATCTCGACGTCGAGCCCCAGCGCCTCGAGCCGGTCGGCGAGGGTCGAGGCGATGGCGTCCTCGTCACCGGTGACGCTCCGCTGGCGCACGAGCGCCGCGAGGTCGGCGACGAGCAGCTCGCGGTCGACAGCGGCCGCAGCGGCGGTCGCGGCAGCGGTGAGCGCGACAGGATCCCGCATCGGCGTCACGCCCTCAGCAGGGGCCGCGTGAGGCAGGTCACGCCGCCCGACCCGTTCTCGCCCACCTCGCCCAGCTCGACGGGGTGCACCTCGATGCCCGCGGCCTCCATCCGCCGCCGGGTCACCGGGTTGCCCTCGGCCACGACCACCACGCCCGGGCGAACGGCGAGCACGTTGCAGCCGAGCGTCGGGTACTCCTCCTCGGGCACCTCGATCAGCCGGATGCCGAGGTCGCCGAGCAGCGCGAACAGCCCCGCGGGCAGCAGCGGCAGGAACACCACCGCAGCGTCGTCGGCGACGGGCGAGACGACCGACAGCAGGTGGACGAGCTCCGCGGGGCCCTTCCAGTACGGGACGTCGAAGACTCGGACGTCCCCGCCCACGATCGCCGCCAGCTGCCGCGCGCCCTCGTCGTTGGTGCGCAGCGTCCGCCCGATGCACAGCAGGTCGGGCCGCAGCCAGAACGTGTCCCCGCCCTCGACCGTGCCGCGCCCGGCGATCCGGCCCAGCGTCGGGATGCCGTTCGCGCTCGTCCACGC
This sequence comes from Chloroflexota bacterium, assembly GCA_021786915.1. The sequence continues at coordinate 1,582 of JAJYMP010000306.1, read as the reverse complement.
CTCGAGGACGGCTGGCTCGCCACGGCGGTTGGGCTTGCCGGGCGCGAGCGGGATCGCCCCGCCGTCGGCGACCAGCAGCGGGTCGAACACGTACACCAGGTCGGGGTCGTCCGTGTCGGCGCCCAGCTCGTGCACGCGAACGCCCAGGCGGTCGAGCACGGCGACCAGGCCGTCATGCTCGCGACGCGCCCGGTCGAGGTCCACGGCGTGGAGGAAGCCCACGGCAGGGTCCTCGAACGCGCGTCCGAACGCGGCGCCCGGCGCCTGGACGAGGACTTCGCGGAGCGGGGCGGTCATCGACTGGGCGCCCCAGGCAGGCAGCGGTGTCGTCATGCGCCGGAGGATAGCGGCGGTCGAGCGGGCGGGGCGCATGATCCGGGCTGCGGGGGCCGAAGGCCCTCGTTCGGCAGTCCGTAGGCGGGCATGCGGGCTCGGCCCGCAGACGCGTGGCCGGGTCGTCAGGCGAGCCCGAATCGGGCGGCAGCGGGCCTCAGCCTGGAGGGACGGCGGCCCCGTCGAGGACGGCCCGCACGGCGCGCCCCAGCGCATCGCCGGAGAACGGCTTGCCGAGGAACGCCACATCGGTCGGGAGGTCCGGTCCGAGCGCGCCGCTGGAGTACCCCGAGACGTACAGGACGCGGAGGCCGGCGCGCGTCTCCGCGAGCTTCGCCGCAAGCGCCGTCCCCGCCATCCCGGGCATGACGATGTCCGACACGAGCACGTCAATCGCTCCAGGATGGCCCTCGGCAAGGCGCAGTGCGTCGGCGCCGGTCCCCGCCTCCAGCACGGAGTACCCCTGGGAGCGCAAGACGCGGCTCGCGAAGCCGCGGACCGCCGGATCGTCCTCCACCAGGAGCACCGACTCCGACCCTCGCGGCGGGGGCCCGGGCGCCGCCTTGGCCTCTGGCCCGAGGCGCGCATCGGCCTCTGCCCGGGGGAGGAACACGCGGATCGTCGTGCCCGCGCCGGGGGTCGAGGCGACCGAGATGCAGCCCCCGGTCTGGCGCACGATCCCGTGCACCGTCGCCAGGCCGAGGCCCGTGCCCCGCCCTTCCGGCTTGGTGGTGAAGAACGGCTCGAACAGGTGCGCCCGCGTCTCGGCATCCATGCCCACGCCGGTGTCGCCAACCGTCAGGACGACGTATCCGCCCGGGGCCGGGTCGACGGGCGACCCATGGCAGTCGGGGTCGGCAGTCTCGGAGCCGGTCACGTCGATTGCCAGCCGCCCGCCGCCTGGCATGGCGTCCCGGGCATTGACGGCGAGGTTGAGGATCACCTGCTCAAGCTGCCCCGGGTCGGCGCGCACGACGCCGGCGTCAGGGTCGGCCGCGGCGGACAGCTCAACCTGCTCGCCGAGGACGCGGCGGAGCATGGGCGTGAGGGCTCGCAGGATCTCGCCAGGCCGCAGGACCACAGGCACGAGCACCTGCCGGCGCGCGAAGGCGAGCAGCTGGCGGGTCAGCAGCTCCGCCCTGCCAGCCGCGTCCAGGACCTCCTGGAGGTCGCTTCGGCTGGCCTCGTCCTCGGGGGGCAGCTCGTCGCGCAGCAGCTCGCCGTACCCGCGGATCGCGGCCAGGAGGTT
>JAJYMP010000335.1 GCA_021786915.1 Chloroflexota bacterium | reverse complement strand
GAGCGCGCCCTGCTCGACCTGACGCAGGCGGAGCTCGGTCAGCGCGCGGGCCTCTCGGCCGAGGCTGTCCGCAAGTATGAGAGCGGCGCGCGCACGCCGACCCGCGAGCACCTGGTCGCGATCCTTTCCGTGCTCCAGGTACCCCAGCTCCGGGCGCGCGAGATCCTCGCGGCCGCCGGGTTCGCCGCCGCGGACCACCTGTTCCCGCCCGACGAGCACCCTGGCTACTTCTACACGCTCGCGGAGGCCCGGGCCGAGATCGAGGGCACGCCCTGGCCCCAGTTCATCGTCGGCAACCTGATGGAGATCCTGGCGGCCAACCGGGCCGCGACCCTGCTCTGGGGCGCGGACGTGGACGCGGAGGTCGCGGGCCGGCCCAGGCCCGAGATGCACTTCCTCTCGCTCATGGCCGAGCCGCGGATCGCGGCACGCATCGCCAACTTCGACGAGTGCCTCGCCATTGCGGTCGGCATCCTCAAGGGGGTGCCCGGCGGCGGGGCCGCGCTCGAGGAGCCCGGGCCGTGGGTCGACCAGGTGCTCGCCGCGTTCGCCGCCAACGACCCGACCGTGGTCGCGAAGCTGCTCCACGCCTGGGAGACCACGCCGGCGCGGCTGGCGAAGTCCCGCTGGACGTATCCGCTCGTGTGGCGCGAGCCCGAGGGCGAGATCCGCTTCGAGGGCCTGGTGAGCACCGCTTCCGAGCCCGACGGGCTCGCGTTCAGCGACTGGTTCCCGGCCGACGCCGGGAGCCATGCGGTGCTGGAGCAGGTGCTGGCGGCCCGGTCGGTCGCGCGGCCCAGAGCGGTCGGCCGGCGCCTGACCCGTGGCCAAAGAGGCGCGAGGGCATGATGCACGGAACCCTGGTTTCGACCGTCGCGCCGACGGACTTCTGGTCCGGCGTCGGACCGTTCTCATGGGTGTTCGACCCTCGCGTCGCCTACGACCCCAACGACGGTCGGTGGATCGTCACCGAGCTCGGGTTTGACGCCCGTTCGCCGCTGCCGCCCCTTCGAGCGATGGGCGCCAGGACGACGCTCCGGTGAGGGATAGGAACCGGGCGCGACGCGCCCGTGAGGGAGACGCAGCGGGGACGATGGAGCGCTGGCGCACACGCTGTCTGGTCGCGGCGACGGTGGCGGTGCTGCTGACAGGGACGGGGGCGGGACCCGCGAGCGCAGCGGGAGCGCCTCTCCCAGCGACGCCATCGGCGGCTCTTTCCGCCGTCACCGCGAGCGCGACCGCCATCAGCGCCGGCGCGGGCCATACCTGCGCGCTCGTCGCCGGCGGCGCCGTCAAGTGTTGGGGCCGGAACGACTATGGCCAGCTCGGGATCAACTCGACCGCCGACAGCCTGATCCCCGCCGACGTGACCGGCATCAGCGGGGCGACCGCGATCAGCGCCGGCGGGTGGCACACCTGCGCGCTCGTCGCCGGCGGCGCCGTCCAGTGCTGGGGCTGGAACGACTATGGCCAGCTCGGCAACAACTCGACCACCAGCAGCCCCGTGCCTGTCGACGTGACCGGCATCAGCGGGGCGACCGCGATCAGCGCGGGCTATGAGCACACCTGCGCGCTCGTCGCGGGCGGCGCCGTCAAGTGCTGGGGCCGGAATCCGTATGGCCAGCTTGGCAACGGCTCGACAACCGACAGCCCCGTCCCGGTCGCCGTGGCCGGCCTCAGCGGGGCGACCGCGGTCAGCGCCGGCATGGGGCACACCTGCGCCCTCGTCGCCGGCGGCGCCGTGGAGTGCTGGGGATACAACTCGGACGGCGAGCTCGGCGACGGCACCACGCATCAGGATTGCGGGGGCTACGACTGCTCGCCAGCCCCGGTCGCCGTGGCCGGCATCAGCGGGGGGACCGCGATCGACGCCGGCCTGGACCACACCTGCGCGCTCGCCGCCGCCGGCTCCGTCAAGTGCTGGGGCCTCAACTCGGACGGCGAGCTCGGCAACAACTCGACCACCAGCAGCCCCGTCCCCGTCGCCGCGACCGGCATCAGTGGGGCGACCGCGATCGGCGCTGGCTGGTATCACACGTGCGCGGTCGCCGTCGCTGGCGGGGTCAAGTGCTGGGGCTACAACCTGTATGGCCGGCTCGGCAACAACTCGACCACCAGCAGCCCCGTGCCTGTCGACGTGACCGGCATCAGCGGGGCGACTGCGGTCGGCGCAGGCTATGCCCACTCCTGCGCGCTCGTCGCGGGCGGCGCCGTCAAGTGCTGGGGCGACAACGCGTCCGGCCAGCTCGGCAACAACTCGACCATCGGCAGCCTGATCCCCGTCGACGTGGTCGGCCTCGGCGGAGGAACGGGGCTCTCGGTCTCGCCGGCGGACGGCCCCTGGTACGGCGGCAGCTCCGTCACGGTCATTGGCGCCGGGCTCGGTGGGACCACGTCCGTGACTTTCGGTGATCGCGCGGCCACGTCCTTCCAGCAGGTGTCGACCACGGAGTTGACGGCCGTCGTGCCATCTGAGCCGTCCCCTTCAGCGAAGACGGGCCCTCCTGTCGCGGTGGTCGTCCACGCGTTGGGTGGCGACGTTGCCGTCGGCACCTACACCTACCGCGGGGTCGCCGTAGTCGCGATGCGGGGCTGGATGTCATCGATGGGCTCGAGCCCGGAGACAGAGACGACATGGCCTCGGAACGCGAACCCGGATGGCTACGTGAAGTTCCTTGAGGGAGGCCAGGGGATCGGGGCCCCTGCATGGCCCCCCGACGTGTTCGTCGACTTCAGCTACCAGCCCGGTCCGGCGCAGTCGGCGGCGTTCGGCCTTCCGTACACGCCCTGCGACACGATTGTGCACCTCCACGACTCGGAAGACCTCCTTGACCACGAGATCAGCAACTACGTCTTGACCCATCCAGACGTCGACATCTACCTCGTTGGGCACAGCCAGGGCGGCGCGCTCGCGCTCGGCTACCTCGCCTACCTCAAGGAGCACGGCAGGTCGTACACCACACCGGCGACGGGCGCGCACCTGGCTGGAGTGGTCACCCTCGACAGCCCGCTCGGCGGCTTCGACGACAAGGCGACGGCCGTTGGGGGGGTTCGGTCTGCGATCACCTGCCCCGGGTATACCGCGGCGGACTTCCAGGACTTCGGCGGGCTGCCCGGTACTAATGCGCTCGGCCGTCTCCCCGTGGACTGGCCATGGGGTGGGCTCGCCTCGATCGAGCAGCTCTGGGGGATGTCGGGCCCGCTCGACAACCAGGATCTCGCGCCGGCAGCCGGCGCTGCCGGCGTGGCGGTGCTCAGCGTCGGCAACCTCCGCGACGAGTCCTACTTCACGTCGGGCTGGTACAGCAGCCAGTTCCTCTCCAACGGCGGTGCCGGCACCAACGTCTACAGCCGGGAGATGCACATCGCTGAGCCGGCCTGCTCGTCGAACACGGACCCCGGCGACTACCTCGTGTGCCAGGTGAGCCACGGCGCCGTCCAGTCGTCGGCCGTGGTCGACCGGGGTATTGCGGCGCTCATCTCGGGTCAGGCGCCGACGAACGACCCGTCCGACTGGTGGGCGCCGATCTCGCAGGTCGAGGCCATCGGCCACGCGACGGTGGACGCGCTCGGGGCCGTGATCTGGACCAACGACTTCCTCGGGACCCTGAAGGTCGACGCCGGCGTCCAGGCCGTCTCGGGCCTCGTGACGCTCGCCGGCTCCGTGCTCGGTGGAAGCCCGCCCGTCGGCATGTCGCAGGCCGGCGTCCCGTACCAGGTGACCGGGCTCCAGCCGAACGCAGGCACGTCGGCCACGCTGACGTTCCCGTACAGCACGGCGGCCGGGGGCCTTGGGAGCACAGTCACCGTCTACAAGGTGACGCCGGCGCTCGCGCCCATGACCCGCACCTCGGCCGCGGCCGCCACAGGAGCCTGGACTCCCGTCGCGACAGCTGTCGACCCGGTGACCGGGGACGTCACCGCCACGATCACCGGCGACGGTCTCTACGTCCCGGTGGCGGTCGACCCGCCGGCCATAACGCCGCCCACCGCGCTCACCAACGCCGGCACGGTCGAATTCTCGGTGACCTTCGGCGAGCCTGTGACCGGCGTCGCCGCCGCCGACTTCACCCTGTCCGGCACGGCCACCGGCTGCGCCGTCGGCGACCCGGCCGGGTCAGGGGCTGCATACTCGGTCGCGGTGTCCGGCTGCTCCGAGGGCACCGTCGCGCTCGCGCTCCGGGCGGGCTCGGTCGCCGACGCCGCCGGCAACTCGGCGCCCTCGGCCGATATCACGTCCGCGACCGTCACGATCGACCGCACGGCGCCCATGCCGGTCCTCGCCGCCACGCCGTCGGTCTCGCCCACCAACGCCACCTCATTCGCTGTCACCGCCGCGTTCGGCAAGCCTGTCAGCGGGTTCACGGCAGCCGAGGTCACCCTGGGCGGCACGAGCACCGGCTGGTCGGTCGGCACGGTCTCGGGCTCGGGAGCGGGCCGCGCCTTCACCGTCGGTGCCGCCGCTCCGACCGACGGCACCCTCACGATCCGATTGCCCGCGGGCGCGTCCTCGGACCTCGCCGCGAACCCGACCCTCGCGTCGAACACCCTCGCCTTCACGATCGACCGCACGCCGCCGTCGGCCGTGCTCACCGCTCCTGCCACCCCGAGCGATGCCGCCACCCTGCCATACGCGCTCACCTTCGGCGAGCCCGTCAGCGGCCTCGCCGCCGGCGACTTCACGCTGTCCGGCACGGCCACCGGCTGCGCCGTGGACGACCCGGCCGGATCGGGGGCCGCCTACTCGGTCACGGTGTCCGGCTGCTCCGAGGGCACCGTCGCGCTCACGCTCGAGGCGGGCTCGGTTGCCGACGCCGCTGGCAATGCAGGACCCGCGGCCCCGGCCGCGGCGGCCGTCGTCATGGTCGCCCGGGCCACGCCGACCGCAGCGCTCGTCTGCACCCCGGGCTCCGGCTGGACGGCCGCGAGCTCGGTCAGCTGCACCGTCACCTTCAGCGCCGCCCCGGGCCAAGGTTCCGCATTCACCGCGGCCGACGTCCTGGTCGGCGGCACCGCGACCGGCTGGACCGCGGGCGCCCCGGCAGGCACGGGAGCGGGACCCTACGCCTTTACGGTCGCCGGGATCGCCGGGGGGACGATCACGATCGCGACCGCTGCCGGTGCGATCGCGGACGGCCTGGGCACGCCGGCCGCGGCCTCGAACACGATCGCCCTCTCGATCGACACCACGCCCCCCACCGCCAGCGCCCCGGTCGCCACGCTCGCGGCCGGCGCCACGATCGGCTCGACCATCCCGGTCACGCTCGCCTGGGCCGGCGCCGACGCGGGCTCGGGGATCGCCCGCTACGAGCTCGCCCAGTCCACCAACGGCGGCGCCTACGCGACGGTCGCGAGCCCGACCGGAGTCAGCGCCGTCCGCCCGCTCGCGCCGTCCGCCACCAGGACCTACCGCTTCCGGGTCCGCGCCATTGACACGGCCGGCAACGCCTCGGCCTGGGCCTACGGCCCGGTGTTCCACGTCCACCTGGTCCAGGAGTCCAGCACCGCGCTCCGCTGGGCCGGCGGCTGGGTCACCGCCAGCAGCGCGAGCGCCTCGGGCGGCCGCTACCGGTACGCCACCCGCTCGGGCGCCTCGGTCAGCTACACGTTCACCGGGCGCAACGTCGCCTTCGTCGCGTACAAGGGCGCCAAGCTCGGCTCGGTCAGGGTCTACCTCAACGGCGCGTACAAGGGCACGGTGTCCGAGTACGCGAGCGCCACCGCCTGGCGCCGGCTCCTGTGGTCGACCCGCTGGTCGTCCTCGGGCAGCCACACGCTCAGGCTCGTCTGGGCGGGCACCGGAGCCCGGCCGCGGGTCAATGTCGACGCTCTCGTCGTGCTCGGGTGAGCGAGTCGGAGCCGCCGATCCCGCGAGACGGCGCCATCCGAGTCGCCCGGGGGAGCGCCGCCAGATCGCACATCAACGTCGATGGGAGGGCATCGTGAACCGAAGAGGCATCGCGTCGGCCATCGCGGCGCTCGTCCTGGTCGTGGGCTGTGCGCAACAGCCGCCTGCTCCCACGGCCAGCCAAGCGTCGAGCGTCGCGTCGACGCCGAGCCAGGCGCCGGCGGCCACCGCGGCCCCTCCCGAGCCCGCCTCCAATCCGCCGTCGCCGTCGCCCACGCTGTCGCCCACCCCCACGCCGGTGCCGACGCCCGCGCCCAGGGACGCGATCGCCGCGCCGCACCCGAAGGTCGCCTTCGCGAAGGTGTCGACCGCGATCCAGGCCGCGCTCAAGGCGGCTCCCGACGCCCTCAACCCCGGCCTCGTCGCCGCGATGCCGAGGCTGCTCCGCGACTGCCAGAAGGGGGGCGAGTTCGGCGACGACCGCCCGTACCGCTGCCTGTTCCTCGCGGTCGGCGCCTACCACGCGTACATCGACACGGGCGACGACTCCTGGTTCGGGGCCGCGCTCAGGGCCGTCAACTACATCTGGAACACCCCCTACCAGGGCGGTGTGATGATGGACCAGCCGACGTGGCAGTCATTCATCACCGGCGCATTCGCCGTGCCGTACCCACGCCCGACGAGTGCGGTCCCGGTGCGCCAAAGCCTGGTGGACGCGCCGCATCCGGCGGTCACGTACGCGGCCCTCACATCGGCCGCCAGGGCCGCGTCGGCAGCTGTCCCCGGCCTCGCGGACGAGGTCAGCCTGTGCGGGAGGCTCAAGCCCAACCGCTCGAACATCGACGACGTCGCCCAGGCCTGCGTCCACGCCGCGTCCGACGCCTACAGGGCCT
>JAJYMP010000261.1 GCA_021786915.1 Chloroflexota bacterium | reverse complement strand
CGGCGGGGTCGTCGGCGGGGTCGTCGGCGGCGTGGTCGGCGGGGTCGTCGGCGGCGTGGTCGGCGGGGTCGTCGGCGGCGTGGTCGGCGGCGTGGTCGGCGGGGTGGTCGGCGGCGTGGTCGGCGGGGTCGTCGGCGGGGTCGTCGGCGGCGTGGTCGGCGGGGTCGTCGGCGGCGTGGTCGGCGGCGTGGTCGGCGGGGTCGTCGGCGGGGTCGTCGGCGGCGTGGTCGGCGGGGTCGTCGGCGGGGTGGTCGGCGGGGTGGTCGGCGGCGTCGTCGGCGCGTCGGTGCAATTCAGCGAGTAGGTCTTGCTCGACGAGATTGCCGTCTGGTTGTCGGCGTTGACGGCGAATACGACGAGGATGCCGCCCGATGTCTCAGTGAAGGCGCTCGTCACGCTCACCGTGTAGTTGATGACACTGCCGACGGCGTGATTCGACGCGTCGAGGGTAATCGTGGTCTCGTTCTTGCTCACGTTCGCGACTGGCGACGCGTTCGACCCGTTATTCGGCACCATGTACACGGTGATCTTGGAGCCGATATCCAGCGTCTTCGTGAGCTTGAAGGAGCCGGTTACGCTGCCGACATTGTCGCCGGAGCAGTACATCACCGAGTCCGTTTGCCCTCCGGCCATGTCGGCGCTATTCGCAGCAGCCGATAGGCTGCCGCCGACAGTCGCGTCGGATTTCGTGCCGTTGCCCGTGGGATCGAGGCCGTTGTTGCCGGGGCTGTTCCCGGCCGACACGGCGACCGGCGCGATCAGGGCCGCCATGAAGAGGCCGGCAACTGCCAACCATCCCGCGGCTTTGGTTCTGTAGTTCATGGTCCCCAAATCTCCCGATAAGTGCCTGGCGGCGTGCGGTTGACGCTGGGCCACTGCCTGTGCGACCCGCCGCTACAGTCTCCCCAATTGGGTTCCCTTCGTCCCCTGCCGCGGCCTTCCCGGCTGGGCGGCGATTCTTCCGTCTCCCGAGGAGGGGCGGACGGGGCGCACTCAGGCTTTGTGCGCCCCGCCCGGGTCTCGGGGACCCCTGCGTAAACCGGGCGCCACGCGCTCCCTAGCGCGCGGTCCACCCAACAGTACTACCCGGAGTCGGCAAAAGGTACTGCACAAATATCCACCGGACTGCCACGAAATGTGTTCTGTTCAGCGTCGGATGCCGTGGCCGGGTGCATGGACCGGTGCAGATTCGCACCATCCGCGCAAGCGTTCGCGCCAACCGTCCCCGAGACATGTCCCCGCTCCTCCTGGAACGGTCCGGCCACCGGGCGGCTCCGGTGTCGGCAGATAACCCCCCACTCCGTCTCCGCCATCGTCCCGACTCGCCCGGACTCGGTCGCGGAAAACCGCGGGCGTCACCCCCCGAATGGGGGGTGTGGGCCGCTGAAGGTACTAGCCCTATTGGGGCAATACTAGGGTGATTTGCGTAGGTTCCACGTGCGCAACGGCCCTCAGCGATACGGTTCCGGTGCGCTCCAGCACCGTTTCGGCCCGATGCGGGGACCGCGGCACGGGCGGGCGCTACGGATGGCGTCTTGTGTGTCGCGCCCATGTTGGGCCGAGCGGGCGACGGCAAGCGGAGAGCCGGGGCCCGACGGGCCCCGGCTCTCACGGGTTCGGTGCGGCCCGCCCCACCGGGGGCGGGGGCTGTTCGCCGGCTAGCGGCGCGAGCGCCTCCGCGCGGGCGTGACGGCCAGGACGGCGAAGAGGACGAGGGAGACGATCCCGAGGACCATCGGCAGGGCGCCGCCGGAGGGGCCGCCGGAGGGGCCGAGGGCGTCGGTGGACGGCGGGGTCACCTGGGGCGTGCCCGTCTCGGCCGCGACCGTCCCCGAGGGGGTGGCGGTGGGCGTGGGCGTCACCTCGGGCTGGGGCGGCGTGGTCGGCGGGGTCGTCGGCGGCGTGGTCGGCGGGGTCGTCGGCGGGGTCGTCGGCGGGGTCGTCGGCGGCGTGGTCGGCGGGGTCGTCGGCGGCGTGGTCGGCGGGGTCGTCGGCGGCGTGGTCGGCGGGGTCGTCGCGTCGATCAACGACAGGTCGACCGTGCACACGGCCGACTCGGCGACGGCGAGTTGCGTCTCGGGGCAGTCCTCGGGCACCGAGACGACCTGGCTCCCAACCGGCACGTACCCGGCGGGCGCGCTCGTCTCGGCGAGCGCGTAGGAGCCAGCCTCCAGGCCGCACCACTCGGCGTACCCGTCGCTGTTCGTGGTCTTCTGGCTGATCTGGACCTCACCCGAGGAGAGCGTGAACACGGCGCCGGCGAGGGCCGCCTCGTTCTGGTTGCTCTTGTGCACCGCGATGCAGTACGTCGGCGGGGTCGTCGGCGGCGTGGTCGGCGGGGTCGTCGGCGGCGTGGTCGGCGGCGTGGTCGGCGGCGTGGTCGGCGGGGTCGTCGGCGGCGTGGTCGGCGGGGTGGTCGGCGGGGGGCATGTCGCGCTGATCTTCGTGATGGTTGTCGTCCAGTGGTTGGTGCCGTTCGGGTCGTCCCATGCGTAGACCTGGACGACCGCGGTGTGGGTGGTGCTGCCGTCGGCAGCCGTCATCGACCTCATGGTCGAGAACGACGAACCGAAGGACGTCTGGGGCAGCACCGAGGTCGAGTCGATCGAAGCCTTCACCCAGTTGTCCGTCGGGTGATCTCGGGTCGAGCTGTAGTACTGGAGGTTGATGGTCAAGACGGGGACGTGGTCCGCGTTGCACTGGAAGCTGACCGACGGCGTGTGTGCACTTGCAGCCGCCGGCGCGAACAGTGCCGCGGTGATCAGCCCGGCGGCGGCCAACCAGCCTGCCGCCCTGAGACTCCTGTGATGTCGCATGCGAACTCCCCGGACAATCGACGGCATACGCCGCCAATGAATGGTGTGCGCTGGGGTGGGCCCAGGCGCGCCTCGCAGAGGAGGCGCGCGTCAATGGTGATGCCGGCCGCCCTTACGGCGACATAACTGGCTGACCGCGGCGCCCGGGGTGCCTGTGCGGATGTGTGGGGTTGGGTCGTGTTTCGAGGAGATCGCGGTGCCCGCCGTCAACGGGCGTCATGGCCCAATGGTCCTGCCCTGGGCGCCCGGGCCGGAAGGGCGAGTCAGCGGCGGCGGGTTGGCCTCAGGACGAGTCCGACGGACAGGAGGGCCGCCATGCCGATGAGCATCAGCCGCCAGCTGTCCGAGGTCGGCGCGCTCCGGGCGACGCTGTCAGTGGGAGGCGGCGTGAGGGTTGGCCCACCGGCCTCACCGAGAACCGCCCCGGACGGCGAGGCGCTGTTGCTGGGCGCGATGGACTCGCCCTGCACGGGCGCGGTCGCGCTGGGGGACGCGGCAGCCGAGGCGGTCGGCAAGACGCTCCCGGTGGGCGAGGCGGTCGGCAAGACGCTCCCGGTGGGCGAGGTGGTCGGCAAGACGCTCCCGGTGGGCGAGGTGGTCGCAGTCTCGCTGGGCGAGAGCGACTCGCTCTGGACGGGCGCGCTCGCGCTGGGAGATGCCGACGCGCAGAGGGTGCCGACGGGCGTTGCCTGCCCCACCGAGGAGTGGTCGCTGCTCCATCGGACGAAGAGATCCCCGGTGCCGCGCAGGACCACGAGGTCGTTGTTGCCCTCGTGGCCAGCGACAGTGGTCCAAACCCCGCTGGTGCCGAACGACCAGTCGAAGTTGTAGTTGCTCTCCTGGACCAGGGTGACCGTGAACTCGTAGTGGTCAGCGTCGGGCGCGCAGAGCGGGGAAACGGTCGGCGCCGTCCACGCTCTCGCGACGTCTGGCGCGACGAAGGCGACGAGGACCAGGGTGACCGTGGCGAGCCAAGCCGCCGAGCGCAGGCTCCGTTGCGTGCGCGACATTCGAGACCTCCCGCTACTGGCGGCAACCGCCGAGATTCGACACCGTGCGACCCTGGCAGGTGGCACACGCCGGATCATCGAGCGAGTCGCGAGACTCCACCGCAACGTCGCCGCGCAAGGACATTGCAGAACGCATGCGGCGGCGCTCGACTGGCGACAACCCACGGAGGGCGCAGCGCCGCCGAACGTAGGGGCGGTCGCGCCAGAGGTGCTGGTCGATCCCCAGCAATCTCGACACAGGCTTGCCGGCCCGCACCGGCCGATCCTCGGGCGGAGGGCGCCGGCGCGGCCCTTGGTGATCGGCCTGCGCGAGGCCCGAAGCCGGTACGATGGCGCCCAGTCCCCACCGCCAACAGGAGCCCGTGTGTCCAGCGCAGCCGATCTCGTCGCCCCCGTCGCCATCCGCGCTGGCGTCCGCGCCGCGATCGAGCGCGGCTGGGGCTCGGCGGTGGCGAGCGGCGCCCTGCCGGCCCTCGTGGACCGGGCGGCGGCTCCGGCGGTCGAGGTGGATCGCCCGGGCAACGCGGTGTTCGGCGACTTCACGACCAACCTCGCGATGAAGCTCGCCCGGCCGCTGCGCCGAGCGCCGCTCGACATCGCCGAGGCCTTGGCCGCGGCGCTGCGGTCCGGCCCCGACGCGGGGCTGTTCACCTCGGTGGACGTCGCACGCCCCGGGTTCCTCAACCTGCACGTGGCGGACACCGCGTACGAAGCGCTGGTGGCCGGCGTCCTGATCGCGCCAGCGGCGTGGGGCCGCATCCCCGCGGTCAACCCGCGCAAGGTGAACGTCGAGTTCGTCTCGGCCAACCCGACGGGCCCGCTGACCGTGGGCAATGCCCGCGGCGCGTTCGTGGGCGACCTGCTGTGCCGGGTTCTCGAGGCGGGGGGGCAGCAGGTGACGCGCGAGTACTACTTCAACGACTCGGGCGCCCAGATCAACCACCTCGGCGCCTCGGTCGCGGCGCGCAAGCGGGGCGACCCCGTGCCGGCGGACGGCTACAAGGGCGCCTACGTCGAGCAGCTGGCGGCGGCCGTGCCCGACGACGTCTGGGCCGCCGCCACGGCCGACGGGGCGCAGGAGGACGCGGTCCTCGGCGGCTGGGCGTCGAGGCAGGTCCGGACGATGATCGAGGCGTCCCTCGCGCGGCTGGGCGTCCACTTCGACGTCTGGAAGAGCGAGGCCTCGCTCCACGACGAGGGCTGGGTGGAGCGGGCGGTGGCGCGGCTGCGCGAGGCGGGCGAGGTCTACCAGCAGGACGGCGCCACCTGGTTCCGCTCCACGACCTACGGCGACGACAAGGACCGCGTCATCTACAAGTCCGACGGGCGGCCGACGTACTTCGCCGCCGACATCGGCTACGTGACCGAGAAGTTCAGCCGCGGCTTCGACCACCTCATCTACATCTGGGGCGTGGACCACCACGGAACGGTCGCGCGGAACAAGAACGCGGCACAGGCCATGGGCTACGACCCCGAGCACTACCAGGTGCTGCTGATCGGCTGGGTGCGCTTCGTCGCCGACGGCGTCGAGGTGTCGATGTCGAAGCGCGCCGGCACCTTCGTCACGCTCGACGACCTGCTCGACGCGGTGGGCACCGATGCCGCCCGCTGGTTCTTCGCCTCGCGCGCGGCCCACGTGGAGATCGACTTCGACATCGAGCTCGCCAAGAAGCAGTCGGCCGAGAACCCCGTCTACTACGTGCAGTACGCCCACGCGCGGATCGCGTCGATCCTGCGCAAGGCGGAGGCCGCGGGGCTGGCGCCCGCGTCTTCGATCGAGGGGCTGCTCGCCGGCGAGCCCGAGTCGGCGCTGGCGCGCGTCGTGTCGCGGCTGCCGGAGGTGGTCGAGGACGCGGTGGTGGCCGAGGAGACGCAGGGCATCACGGCCTACGCGACCGAGCTCGCGACGCAGTTCCACGCGTTCTACCGCGACGCGCGGGTGGTGGACGAGGCCGAGCCGGAGCGGTCGGCGCGGCGCCTCGCGCTGGCGCTGGCGACCAAGACGACGCTGGCCAACGCCCTCGGCCTGCTGGGGATCTCGGCGCCCGAGTCGATGTAGCGCCCGGCTGGACGCCCCATGGCGCCCCTGGCGCCGCTGGCTCCCCTGGCGCCGTGCCCCGGGCGCCCCGACGTCGCGACCCTAGCCGGCCAGCCCCAGGACGTTCGAGATGGCGCCCAGGGTGGCTGCCGAGCCGGCCGACACGAGCACGACCCGGCTGGCCGAGGGCATCAGCGCGCTCGCGTGCTTGCCCGCCGCATCGAGCTTCGCCACGAGCTTCTGGAGCTCGGCGTATGCGTTCGCGGCGGCCACCGGGGTGTCCCAGGCCGTGTCCACGACCGCGCCCGTGGACCCGCCGGGACCCTCCACGAGGGCGACGCGGTCGCCACCCCAGCCGGCCGCGGGATCGGTGCCCGCGTTGGCGTCGCCGGTCTGCATCAGGATGTTGAGCTCGAGCTCGCCCAGCGTGTCCTCCATCGCCACCTTCCAGCCCGAGCCGAGCCGCTTGGCGAAGTCCGCCGGGAACGCCACCGGGATCGCAGGTTCGCGAGTCGCGAGCTTGTCCGCGTGGAGCAGCTGCTCGGTGGTGTCGGGCGGGTTCTTCCACAGGGCGTCCACACCGGCGAAGCTGGCGCTGGTCTGGTAGGCGCCGAGCGCCATCGACAGGCCCGCGGTGTACGGCCAGAGGAGCGTCTGGCGCAGGATCGGCGGGGCCGCGTCGAGCGCGGCCTGCGACGCGGGGTCGGCGGAGCCAGCGATCTGGATCAGCTGTGCCGGGGTCAGGTTCTTCTGGGCCCACAGGCTCATCAGCAGCGTGGCATCGCCCTCCACGAGCGCCGTCCGGGCCAGCGTGCGGTCGCTCTGGTCCTTCGCGTCGCCGGTCACTGACTTGAGGTCGAAGGCCTGGTCCTGGAGGGCATGGTCGT
>JAJYMP010000119.1 GCA_021786915.1 Chloroflexota bacterium | reverse complement strand
CCAAGCTCGGGCTGAACCATCGCGCCCAGGTGCCCGGCTACATCGCCACCCACGACGTCGGCCGGCTGGGGCCGGACCGGGGGACGGCCAGGCGCTGATCGCGACCGCTCTGCGGCCCGGCGCACGGGCGGCACCGCTGGCGAGACGTGCCAGTTGCGCGCGACGGCCCCGGCGGGAGGGGGGTCCACGCCGGGGCGCTGCCAGCGCAGGCGACCGGTGCGCCCGTCGGCTAGGACCAGCAGGACCAACAGGGGAGGGGCAGGCGGCCGCCAGCGCGTCGTGGTCGGGGCCAGAGCCTGCGACTGCACCAGACCCCACCCCTCGGCCCCGCACACGACTGGTCCTGGTACCGGGACCCTGACCATCAAACCCCAACCGCCCCGGACCGTCGGGCGGTCGCCTCGGGGGCCCTCGCAGCCGAGTCTTCGGATGTACGCAGACCTGCCCCTGCGACGCGCCCTGAAGGTGCCGACATCCGATGGTCAAGACCCTGCAGCTCCTGCTCGCGAGCGCGCTCGCCCTGCTGATCGCCGCTCCCGCCGCTGTTGCCGGTTCAACCTCCCAGCTGATCACCCTGACTGGCACGCTCAACTCGGTCCACGAGGATGCGCCGGGCCTGACCCGAGAAACGGACCAGTTCTTCCTGACCTCGAGCGGCGTCCGGTATGAGCTGCGGTTCGGCGATGGCGGCCCCGACGGCCAGAACGGCGCCCAGGTCACGGTCACGGGTCGCCTCACGGGCCACACGCTCCAGGTGGCCGCCTCCCGCGGCAGCAGCTTCCGGATCCGCCAGCAGGCGCCCGTCTCCGCCGTCACGAGCGGATCGACAACGACGAGCGGCACCACCACCAGCGGGACGCGCACGGCTACGCAGACGGCGCTCGCCGCCGGCGCGGCGCCCACCGCCTCGATCGCCGCGGTGCTGGCGAACCTCTCCGACCTCGGCACGCAGCCGTTCACCTCCACGCAGGTCGCCTCGGCGCTCTACGGCTCGACGGGCAGCGTGAAGGCGTTCTTCGAGGAGGAGTCGAAGGGCCGGATGGCGGTCAGCGGCAAGGTGTTCGGCTGGTACCCGATCGCCGCGACCTCGACGGGCTGCAACTGGTCGGACTGGGTCACCCTCGCCACGGCGGCCGCCAATGCCGCGGGAGCGAACCTCTCCTCCTACACCAACGTCGTCTACATCTTCCCGTACACCTCGCAGTGCCAGTTCGCGGGGCTCGGCTACGTGCCGGGCACGGTGTCGGTCCTCAACGGCACGATCTCGGTGCAGGTGATGACCCACGAGCTGGGCCACAACTTCGGCCTCGGCCACGCCAACGGGCTCAACTGCACGGTCAACGGGACCCGCGTCGCCATCTCCACCGCCGCCAACTGCACCGACGCCGCCTATGTCGACCCGTTCAGCACGATGGGCAACAACGCCCTGCGCCACAACCAGGGTTCCCAGCTGGGCGAGCTGGGCTGGCTCTCGAGCAGCGAGAAGGTGATCGGCGCGCCGGGCAGCACGTACACGATCAGCCCGTACTTCGGCAGCGGCCCGGTCAAGCTGGTGCGGATCCCGCGCGGGGACGGAACGTATTTCGACCTCGACTTCCGGATGACGTACGGCACCTTCGACAACTTCGCCGCCGGCTCTCCGGCTGTCAGCGGGGTGACCATCCGGCTCGGCCGGGGCACCGCGAGCCCCACCAACTCGCCCCAGCCGACGGAGCTCATCGACACCACGCCATCGACCAGCTCGTGGGCCGACGCGCCGCTGCTCGCCGGTCGGACGCTCACCGACCCCGTGTCGACGATCTCGATCACGACGATGTCGGTCACGACGGGGGCCGTGCAGGTCCGGGTCCGTGAGGGGATCGCCCCCTCCGCGCCCGGCGCCGTGAGCGCCACGCCGGCAGCCGACGGGTCGTCGGTCGCGCTGGCCTGGGGCGCCGCCACCGACAACACGGCCGTCGCCGACTACTCGATCGCGCGCAGCGGCGCCAGCGTGGCGACCGTGGACGCCGGAACGCTCAGCTGGACCGACGCCGGCACCTCCCCCGGCGCGAGCTACACGTACAGCGTGACCGCGGTGGACACCTCGGGCAACAAGGGGACGGCCGCCACCGCTGCGGTGAACATGCCGGCCGGCCCGAATGCGGCTGCCGCGCCGAGCGACCAGCCGCCGTCGGCGCCCCAGCCGCTCAACGGCGTGCCCGCGACGACCTCGATCCGGCTGACCTGGGGCGCCTCGACCGACGACCACGGCGTCACCGGCTACATCGTCGCCCGCAACGGCACGCCCGTCGCGACGGTCAGCGGGACCACTTGGACCGACACCGGCCGCACCCCGAACACCGCCTACACCTACAGCGTCAGCGCGAGGGACACGGCCGGCCAGCAGGGCCCGGCGACGAGCGTCCGGCTGGCGACCACGCGGGACACGGCGGCCCCGACCGCGCCCAGGTCATTCCACATCTTCCGCCAGTCCGGGCGCTACGTGACGTTCTCGTGGTTCCGCTCCCGCGACAACGTCAGAGTGGTCAAGTACCTCGTCTACCGGATCGGTCGCTCCACACCGATCGCCAGCACCTCGTCCTCGTCGATCCGGATCTACACGACACGGGGCGCGAGGTACTACATCCGAGCCGTCGACGCGGCCGGCAACAGGAGCGCGACATCAGTCTGGGTGCGGATCTGGCGCTAGAGGCCGCAATCGCCTGCCGCCCTCGCCGCCCACCGCGGGAGCGGGCGATCCCCGGTAATCTGCGGCGCATGTCGCCCCGATACGCTCTGTTCTTCACGCTCACCGCGCGAACAGAGCGTATCGGGATCGCGGCCACGCAGGTCGTGGCGCGCCTCGGCGGGGGTCCGCGCAACGTCCTCGCCCACGTCTTCCCAGTGCTGGCCGGGTTCGCCACGATGGGGGCGCTAGGCCATGCGCTGGGCGCCCACGTCGGGCCCACGGTGCCGCTGTACGGTTTCGAGATCTCGCTGCCCTGGGACATGGCGATCGGGTTCGGCGGCGGGCTCGTCGGCGCGGCTGTCCAGCTGGCGGTTCTGCGGGCGCTGCGGCGACGGTCACCGACAGCCTGACCCGGGCCTCGTCAGCCTGAGCCGCGCCTCCCCCGAGGCCGCGCCTCGGGCCTTCTCGCAGGGCTGGTGCCGCCTTGTCAGGCGGGCATCGCCCCCGGCTCGTCGCCCGTCGCCACCGGCATCCGGGCGCGCGTCCAATCGCTGTACGAGCCCTCGTAGAGGAGGGGAGAGGGCAGCCCAGCGATCCGCATCGCCAGTGCGGCGTGGCAGGCGTTGACGCCGCTGCCGCAGCTGGTCACAACCTCGTCGCCCAGCGGGGCGAACCGTTCGCGGAGTGCCGCGGGGGCGAGGAACCGGCCGTCTGGCCCGAGATTCCCCGGCAGCGGCAGGTTCACCGCGCTCGGGATGTGGCCGGCATGGTCGTCCACGGGCTCGAGGTCGCCACGGTACCGCTCGCGGGCGCGGACATCGACGAGGCCCACGCTGCCCAGCCGCGAGGCCAGCGCGGCACGGTCGATGACCCGGTTCCACCGCCTCGCGAGCGTGAGGTGTCCGGGCTCGGGCGTCGGGATGGCCGTCGCGACGGGCAGCCCGGCCGCCGACCAGGAGGCGAAACCCCCGTCGAGGACGCGGACCGACGGGTGGCCGAGGTCATCGAGCATCCACCACAGCCGCGCCGCGATGGTGCCGCCGACGTCGTCGTACACCACCACGTCGGAATCGTCGGCCACGCCCAGCTCGGCCATCCGCCGCGCGAACGCGGCCGGGTCGGGGAGCGGGTGGCGGCCCGGGCCCTCGGGGGCGGTGAGGTCGCGGTCGAGGTCGACCCAGACGGCGCCGGGCAGGTGCGCCGCGAGGTAGTCGCGGTGGCCTCGGCCGGGCTCGGTCAGCCACCAGCGCACGTCCAGAAGGCGGAGCGCGGGGTCGTCAAGACGGTCGCCGAGCGTCTCCGGGGAGATCAGGCACATGCGCGGAGCATACCCGCGGGGGCGGTTCCGCCGGGACTCGCCGGGGATTGGCTCCTGCTATGATCCCGCCTCGGCGCCGCGAGGCGTCTTCGCTCCGGCGTAGCTCAGTTGGTAGAGCGGGTGACTGTTAATCACTTGGTCGTAGGTTCGAGTCCTACCGCCGGAGCCAACCGCTTACTGAATCCAAGCGGTTAACACCAGCCTCGTCAGAGGGAGACCTCCAGACCGCGACCGCGCGCTCCTCGCGGCTGTCGACGTCGATCCGGTCGAAGAGGTCCCGAACCCAGGCGACGCGCGTGTCGAGCGCTGCGTGCTCGAGCAGCCCTGACATCTCAGCGATCGTGTCGCGGATGAGCTTGGGCGTGACCGACATCGGCTGCTGGACCTCCTCGAGCTGCTCCAGGCGGTGCTGCGCCTGGCGGAGCTCGGCGGCGACCTCATCGATCTCGAGCGTGATCCGCTCGGCCGCGTTGGGCCTGGCCGAACGGAGGGCGCGCCGCAGGTTGGCGTCCTGCTTCTGCAGGTCGCGCACCGCGGCCGTCGCGCGCTTGACCGCTGGCTCGCGCTCCGCGCCCCGGAGGCGGATGTCGTCGTTGATGATCTCGACGATCTCGCGGACAGCCTTCGGGGTGATCAGGTTCAGCGACGAGGGGCGCCGCGTGGGTTCCGACCTCGATCGTCCGGCCCCGTGGCGAGGTCGTGCAGCGGCCCGCCAGCGGACAGGCCGAGCAGGCGCGGCCGAAGCGGGCCCGCCGCTTCCCGTCGCCGTCGGTGAGCGACGCGGTCCGGCCCGCCGGGCAGGTGACCGTCCGGGCGGCCGTTTCGAGCAGCGCTGCGCCGTCACGCGCTCGAGGCGCTCTGCGGCGGCCATGTGGAGGGCCATCGCCCGCTCGGTGCGTTCGGCACTCGTCTGACCCCGCTCTGCGCTGAGCCTGGTTTCCCGGTGGACTCGCCTCAGCTCCCCGGCTGGGCCGGGAACAGGGAACGGACGCGACGCACGGCGCGGACGAAGCTGCCGGCAGCGATGCCGAAGACGATCACTGCCACGAGCAGAAGCCCGGCGTTGACGCTGTCGAGGTTGGGGATCGGAAGGCCGGTCGGCAGCCCCTGGTTGAGGAGCGCGGCCGGTCCCGGGAAGAGGAGCGCGAACAGCCCCCAGGCGGCGAAGAGCAGTCCGCCATAGAGCAGCGTGTTGCCGGCGACGGACCGTCCGACGTAGGTCAACGCGGCCGCCCCGAGGCCGCGTGACCGCATCCACGACCCGATCGCCGCCCCCGCCGTCGCCTGGACCAGCATCGTGCCGATGCCGAACAGGAGGCCTGGCAGGAAGGCGACGGCGGCATTCGGCATCGCCGGAGCGATCCGCGTGTAGATGATGATCGCGAACACGCCCGTGCCCCAGCCGGCCACGAACCCGTGGACGAGCGTCATCCGGAGCGGGACCGGGCTTCCCCCCACGGCCAGGTGACCGTCGGCCTCGTCCTGGTCGGCGACGCGGAGGAGCCGATGCAACGCCCGCTCGAGCCATTCCGTGAGATGCAGCTCCCGGCCCCTCCACAGGATGTAGGCGCCGGAGACCGCCATGACCAGGCCGACCGCCAGATCGATCACGGCGTTGAGCGCTCCGCTGGCCAGGATCGGCGCCAGCGCGAGGAATGCCAGCTCGGACGCGATCGCCCGCTGCAAGGTGAACGCCGCCGAGAAGAGGAGCCCGGCCTGCATCCCACGCCGTCCCGAGGCGGCGCCGATGGCGTAGCTCATCGTGATGGGCCACGTGTGTTCGTCGGGCGTCACCCCGTGGAGGACGCCGAGCAGGAAGGCACTCAGCAGGAGCCCGGCCAGACCTGCGCCGGCGTTGACCGCCAGGGGATCGGTCGGAGGCATCCCGCGTCAGTGCTCCCGTTGTGCGTACGGCAGGGCGGGTCTCAGTTGTCGGGGAGGCACCGACCTCGTGCGGCCGAAGTCATTATGGCAGCCCCGTCGAGAGTTCGTGTACGCTGAAACGATGCGAGAGCAGGGATCGAGCGAGCGGCCAAGCGCCGCGGACATCACTCGGTACCGGGTGAACCTGCAGGGCGAGATCGACGGAGCGGCCATCTACGCGACGATGGCGGCCGCGGAGGCGAACCCGGCCCTGCGGGAGCTGTACGGTCGGCTCGCAGAGGTCGAGACCCGCCACGGCGGGATCTGGCGCGAGCGGCTGGAGTCCGCGGGCATCGCCACCGCGCGGCTTGCGCCTTCCTGGCGCACCAGGATCCTCATGTGGATCGCCCGGCGGTTCGGCCCGGCAGCGGTCGTCGCCTCGATCGCCGAGAAGGAATCGACCGACCAGTTGATGTACGACGCGCAGCCCGAGGCCACGTCGGGCATGCCCGCCGACGAGCGGTCGCACGCGAGGCTCCTGCGCGAGCTGGCCCACGGGCGCGGCCTCGAGGGGGGCACCGTGGCCCGGATCGAAGGGCGCCACCGGATGAGCGGCGGCAACGCCCTGCGCGCCGCGGTCCTCGGCGCCAACGACGGCCTGGTCTCGAACCTCAGCCTCTCGATGGGGGTCGCGGGTGCCTCGGGAGGCGGCGCCGCGGTCCTCGTCGCGGGGTTCGCGGGCCTCCTCGCCGGCGCGCTCTCGATGGCGATTGGCGAGTGGCTCTCGGTCCAGAGCGCCCGCGAGCTGTACGCCCACCAGATCGCGGTCGAGCGCGAGGAGCTCGTCCAGGTCCCGGATGAGGAAGAGGAGGAGCTCGCCCTCATCTACCAGGCCAAGGGACTGTCGGCCGAGCA
>JAJYMP010000370.1 GCA_021786915.1 Chloroflexota bacterium | reverse complement strand
CGCGTCGGGGATGTCCACGCCGCGCAGCAGCGGCATCGTCCCGGGCGCCGTGAGGATCGCCCGGTCAGCTCCGCTGGTCAGGATGACAGATGCCCCGGTCGGCACGTCCGGGTCCACGCGGCAGCTCTCGACGGCGACGCCGCGCGCCCGCATGGCGTCGAGCATGAACCGCCCAAGCGCGTCGTCGCCGACAACGCCGACGAATGCCGTGCGCAGGCCCAGCCGTGCCGCGCCGCAGGCGAAGATCGCTGACGAGCTGCCGATGACCAGATCGATTGAGTCCACCATGAGCTCGACCTGACCGAACGCCGGTCGCGGGTCGGCGGCCCGGACGATCACGTCCGGGTTGATCTCGCCAAGGACCAGCACGTCGATGTCGCGCCGGGCGGCGCCTGCGTGGCGCGTGGGGTCCGTCATCCCGCTGAGTATTGCCGGTACCAGTCCTCGCCGGGGCCGGCCACACCGTCGAGCGGGTTGGGGCGTGCGTGCCACGGGGTCCCGAGCTCGTCCACCAGCCGGACGAGCTTCTCCAGCCGGGACCGCCCCTCGCTGGCGAGCCACGCGTCGCGCTCGCGCGGGGCCATCGTGGCGGACTGCGCCCACACGGACCGGCCCACGAGAACGCCTGAGGCGCCGGCACGGCATGCCGCCGCGACCTGACGCTCGAAGGTCTCGTCGTCCACGCCTCCCGACAGGAGCACCCACGGAACCGCGCTCACGGAGTCGAGCTCCGCGCAGGCATCGGCCCAGGCCGACGGGTCCCTGACGGTCGCGTCGTACGGAAACTCCGCCTTGAGGATCGTGCCCCCGCTCCTCGTCAGCCGTCGCGCCGTCTCCACGACACAGCCCCGCCGCTGCTCGCCCGCCAGTCGGCCCCCTGTCGCCGGGTCGTAGCCGAGCGGCTCGACGAACAGGGGCAGGTCCTGCCCGGCACAGCGCGCGGCGACGTCGGCCACCAGCCGCTCCTGCTGGTCGGCATTGGCCGCGGCCGGGTGGTAGTAGACGAGCAGCTTCGCGGCCGAGGCGCCCATCCGCTTGGCCTTCTCCACCGACCAGCCCGGAAGGATCCTCGACACCCGCGCCGTCGGCGGTCCGTTGAACCCGGTGGCCTCGAGCGCCACGATCAGCCCCGCCTTGCCCGGCAATGACCCGTCCGCGATCACCTGTGCCGCGCCGACCTCCGGATCGAGCAGGGTACCGGTCGCGGATGGCGCCAGCGCGCGGACGACGGCGCGCTTGAATTCGGCCATCTCGTCGTAGGTCGTCGCGCCCGGCGCCTCCGGGTGGAGCTCGCGCCGCAGGTTCTGGCGATGGTCGAGCGCCAGAACCGCGAACGTCCCGCGGGGCGAGGCGCAAGCGTCGAGGCCGCGACGCGTGCCGGACTGGAACACCACGACATTACCTCAATTCGATTGGCTCCACGATGCTAGCGCGCGATCCGCGCCGACACAAGCATAATCGTGCCCATATCACGCAGCATCACTTGACAGACTGCGCAGTTGGGGCGCAAGATCCGCGCATGTTGAGCACTGAGAGACGATCCGAGCTGCTGGCACGTCTCAACGAAGCGGGCCAAGCGAGCGTTGAGATGCTGGCCAGGGACCTCGGCGTGACGCCCTCGACCATCCGCCGGGACCTTGCGCGACTGTCCGCAGATGGCGTCCTCGTCCGGACGTACGGGGGCGCGGCAGCCGGTGCGCCCGCACCCGCGCACGAATCGCCCGACCCGCGGCTTCTGGCCAAGCGCGCGATCGCCACGGCCGCCGCCGACCTTGTCGAGGACGGGCAGACGATCGCCATCTCGAGCGGGACCACGGCGCTCGAGTTCGCGCGCCGCCTCGTCGACCGGCACCTCACCGTGATCACCAACGCCCTCGATGTGGTTGGGGTCCTGCTCGACCGGCCCGGGATCGAGCTGGTGGTCCTCGGTGGCGTCGTGCGGCCGGACATGCACTCGACACTCGGCCACCTCGCCGAGCTGTCGCTCCGCGAGCTGCGCGCGGATGCGCTGTTCATGGGCATCGGGGCGTTGAGCGCCGAGCGCGGGCTCATGAACGACTCGATCCCCGAGATCCTGACCGACCGGGCGCTCCGGCGCGCGGCTCGAGCCTGCATCGTCCTCGCCGACAGCTCGAAGCTCGGCGCTGTCGCGCCCGCGTACGTGTTCGGCATCGACGAGGTGGACGTCCTGGTGACCGACGCCGACGCCAATCCCGCGGAGGTCGCCGCCCTCAGGGCGAGGTCCGTCCGCGTCGTCCTCGCATCGTCCCCGGAAAGGAGCACCCAGCCCGCATGATCGAGGGCATCATCCCGGCCGAGATCCTGGCCCTGCCCGCGGCCGTCCGCAGCACGCTCACCGAGAGCCTCGAGGGTGCGCGCAATGCCGCGGCGGCGCTGCGCCGCGGCGGCATCCGGCGCGTGTACGTGATCGGCAACGGCACCTCGTATCACTCGTCGCTGGCTGCCGCCACGCTGTATCGGCGCCATGCGAATCCGGACGACCCCATCGTGGTGCCGCTGACCGCGGGTGACTTCCGGACGTACGCGCCCAAGCTCGACTCGGGTGATGCCCTGCTGGGCATCTCGGCCTCCGGCGAGTTCCGCGACGTGCTGGGCGCGGTCGAGGCGCTGCGTGGGCGCGTGCCAACGGTTGGGGTCGTCCACGTCGCGGGGAGCACCCTCGACGGACTCGCCGACCACGTCGTCCACTCGGCCGGCGGTCCGAGCCACGTGCCCGTGATGACCAAGACGTTCGCAGCCACCCTCGTGGCGACCGAGCTCGTGCTCGCGGAGCTGCTCGGTGGCGATCGGGCGGAGCGGATCCGCGGCGCGATCGCGCTGGCAGCGGACCACGCGGCGGCCGCCATCGCGTCCGCGGAGCCGCTGGTCACCGTTCTCGCCGAGGAGATCGCGCGCGCCGAGCACCTGTTCGTCGTGGGTAGCGGTGCCGCCCATCCCGCGGCCATGGAGGCGGCCCTCAAGCTCAAGGAGATGGCGATCGTCCACGCCGAGGGCACCGAGACCTGGGAGATGGCCTCAGGCGTCGCGACCATTGTCGGCGCGGACTCGGTCGTGATCGCCCTGATTCCCGAAGGGCCCGGACGGGCAGCGACCCTGGATGTCGCCGCCCACGCCGCCGCCTGGGGCGCCCGCGTGATCGAGGTGGCCCCCAGACGGGCGATCGAGGGCAGCGTCCTTCTGCCGATCCCCGAGGCCACCGCGGAGGACCACGCGCCGCTGACCACGGTCCCGCCCGTGGCACTCCTCGCGTTCGCCCTCGCCCGTCGGCGCGGGCAGGACCCCGACCACCCCGGCTGGGTTGGCCGATACCACAGCCAGGGGCTCACGCACATCCTGGGCGTCTAGGCGGGCGCGAGGACCCAACGATGCATCGACGGGAGCCGTGCCTGCGTCGCTGGGGCCGTCAAGTGAGCGGTCGGTCGGCAGGCCGCGCCGATCGCACCAAGAAGGGAGCGCGATGACTCGCATCGTCCTGGTCGGCGCGGGGAGCGTCGAGTTCACCCGGAGCCTGCTCGGGGACTTCCTCGCCTACCCGGAGCTCCGGGGCGCCGAGATCGTGCTCCACGACATCGATGCCGACCGGCTGGCCACGGCCGTGCGCATGGCCCAATGGACCGCCGCTGCGCTGGGGGCCGCCCCGACGATCCGCGCCAGCATCGACCGGCGCGAGGCGCTCGCCGGTGCCGACTACGTGATCAACACCATCCAGGTCGGCGGTGCGCGCGCGACGCGACTTGACTTCGACGTACCTGGCCGGTACGGCCTGCGCTACACGATCAACGACACGATCAACGTCGGGGGCGTGCTGCGCGGGCTCCGGACCATCCCGGTGATGCTGGGCATCGCCGAGGACATGACCGAGGTCTGCCCAACCGCCCTGTTCCTCAACTACACGAACCCCATGGCGATGCTCGTCCGCGCCGTCGACGAGGCGGTCGGGCTGCCCACGGTGGGCCTGTGCCACTCCGTGCACTGGACGATTCACACGCTGGCCGGCTACCTGGGCGTGCCGTTCGAGGAGGTGACCGCCGAGACGGCAGGCGTGAACCACGTCGCCTGGGTCACCCGCCTCGAACACCGCGGCACCGACCTGTACCCGGCGCTCGGCGCCTTCATCAACGCCGGTCGCTCGCCCGACGACGACCTCGTCCGCGCGGACCTGTTCCGCCGGTTCGGGCTGTATCCCACCGAGTCGTCCGAGCACCACGCCGAGTACAACCCGTGGTTCATCCCCAAGGGCAGGCTCGTCGAGGAGCTCCACATCCCGATCGGCGAGTACCTCGACCGGGTGGCGCACAACCTCGATGAGTACGCCGACACGAAGCGCCGCCTGGACGCGGGGGAGCCGTTCGAGATCGAGCGCAGCGGCGAGTACGCGGCGGTCATCGTGCACGCGATGCTGACCGGCGACCCAGCACGGATCGTCGCCAACGTCCCCAACGATGGCGGCCGCCTGGTCCCGAACCTCGCCGCCGACGCGTGCGTCGAGGTGCCGGCGCTGGTCGACGGCCTGGGGGTCCACCCGGTGGCCGTCGCCGCCCTGCCACCGCAGTGCGCGGCGTACACGCGCCCCGCTGTCGACACCCAGGAGCTGACCGTCCGCGCCGCGCTCGACGAGGACCGCGACCTCGTCTACCACGCGGTGCTCACCGACCCGCAGGTCCAGGCCCGGCTCACGCTCGACGAAGCCTGGCGCATGACCGACGAACTGATCGCCGCCGAGGCGGAGTGGCTGCCGGCGTGGCTCGGCGGCTCCACTCCCCACCCGTTGTCCTGAGGAGGATCCCGATGCGTGCCTTCCGAGTTCCTCGCAGCCCGCGGCTCGTCGTCGCGGCCACCGCCGTGATGCTGGTCGCCTCGTGCGGCAGCGCCACGCCGTCCGCGACCGTCTCCGCACCGCCGTCCGCCAGCGCAGCGACCGCTCAGGCCTCGACCACGCCTTCCACGCCCGCGGGATCGCCCGCAGCCTCCCCCTCCGCAGCCTCCCCCTCCGCGGCGGCCGCCGCGGCCTGCGGGAGCTACGCGGGACCGCCCGTCAAGATCACCTACGCGATGTGGGGCGACACCACCGAGCTCGCCAACCAGCAGAAGATCGTGGACGCGTTCCACGCGCTGAACCCGAACATCACGGTGAAGGTGTCCGTCGCGGACTGGGACTCCTACTGGCCCAAGCTGCAGACGGACCTCGCGGGCGGCAACGCGCCCGACGTGTTCCTGATGGACGGGCCGCTGTACCCCGACTACCAGACGCGGGACCAGCTGCTCGACCTCAACCCGTACATCGCCAAGGACGGGTTCGACACCGGCGGGCTCGTCGACCTCGCGGTGCAGGACTTCACGGCGCCCGACGGGCACCTCTACGGGCTGCCGCGGGACCTGAACACGATCGCCCTGTTCTACAACAAGACGATGTTCGACGCGGCCGGGCTGCCGTACCCGGACGCCTCCTGGGACTGGGCCAAGCTGGTCGACGCCGCAACGAAGCTGACCAAGACAGCCGGCGGCAAGACCTCGCAGTGGGGCTTCTACACCGAGACCTCGGACATGGAGAACTACTGGTCGTCCCTCGTGTGGCAGGCCGGCGGGGACATCCTGAGCGCCGACAAGAAGCGCGTCGTCATCGACACCGACCAGGCGGCGGCAGGCATCCAGTTCCTGCAGGACCTCATCTACAAGGACAAGGTCATGGCGCAGCCCGTGGCCGGCGGCTCGGGTGACGCCTTCGAGAACGGCCAGGCCGCGATGGAGGCCAATGGCTCGTGGCTCGTCCCGACGCACCTGGCGGCCGGCATCAAGTTCGGCGTCGCTCCCCTGCCGAAGGGGCCCGCCGGCGCCGCGACCTCGGTCAACCCGAGCGGCGTCGTTGCCTACAAGGGGTCGAAGTCGCCCGATGCGGCCTGGGAGTTCATCAAGTGCTACACCGGGCCGAAGCTGCAGGCGATGGTCGCCTCGCTCAAGGCATCGATGCCCGCCAACAAGCAGGTCCTGGCCGACCAGTACGCCACCTCGTTCGACGGCGGCCGGACGTTCGCCGACGCCCTTGCGTACGCCCATCTCAAGCCGTCGTTCAAGGGCTACAACGAGTTCAGCACCGCGCTCCAGGACGAGCTGGACGCCAACGTCTTCAACGACAACCAACTCACGGCGAAAGCGGCGCTCGACGCCGTCACGCCCAAGCTGCAGCAGCTGCTCGGCCAATGAGCTCGGCTCCGGCGAACGGCAGCGCCGAGGCGCCAGCGTGACGCCAGCCGCGCCGCGCGTCGAGGGGTCCGGGGCGGCCGCAACGCCGTCCCGCCGCACCGGGTCGCGCCGTGGCACCCACGGCGCCCGCGGCCGGGAGACCCGCTGGGTCGTGCTGTTCCTCGCCCCGACCCTGATCGGGCTGGCGGTCCTTTCCGCCGGCCCGATCCTCGCCACCCTGGGCCTCAGCCTCACGAAGTGGGACATGCTCTCGGCACCCCAGGTCGTGGGCCTCGACAACTACACCCGGCTCCTCGGGGACGACCGGTTCCAGAAGGCCCTCCGCAACACGCTCTTCTACACGCTGGTGTCCGTCCCCGTGGGCCTGGTCTTCGCGCTCGGCCTGGCGACGGCGCTCAACCGGCAGCTCCGCGGGATCGCGTGAATCCGCACCGCGTACTTCCTGCCGCTCGTGACGTCCGCGACCGCCATCGCGCTCGTCTGGCTGTGGATCTACAGCCCGGCGGGGCCGCTCAACGACATCCTGCGGGCAGTCGGGATCCCGCCCCAG
>JAJYMP010000220.1 GCA_021786915.1 Chloroflexota bacterium | reverse complement strand
TCCGGGACGTCGGTCTGGTCGCCGAACACCTGCGGCGAGGCGATGGGCAGGTCCGCGTACCAGTCGTAGAAGGAGAGCATCGTCCCGCCGAGGAGCGACGTGTAGCGGGCGCCGGCGGCGTGCGAGGCCATCGACATGGCGGGGATCGGCGAGAAGCCTGCGACGCGGTCGGGGCCGTACTCGAGGATGGTGTGGACCTGCGCCGCGGCGACGATCTCGAGCGCCTCGTCCCAGCTCGCCCGGACCAGGCCGCCCTTGCCACGCGCCCGCTGGTAGCTCCGCCGCCGCTCGGGATCGCCCACGACCTCCGCCCACGCCGCCACGGGGTCGCCGAGCCGGCCGCGCGCCTCCCGGTACGCCTCGAGCAGCACGCCGCGCACGTACGGGTAGCGCACGCGCGTGGGCGAGTACGTGTACCAGGAGAACGCGGCGCCCCGCGGGCACCCCCGCGGCTCGTACTCGGGCGAGTCGGGGCCGACCGACGGGTAGTCGGTCTGCTGGGTCTCCCACGTGATGACCTCGTCCTTGACGTAGATCTTCCAGGAGCAGGACCCGGTGCAGTTCACCCCGTGGGTCGAGCGGACGATCCGGTCGTGGCTCCAGCGGTCGCGGTAGAACACGTCCGCCGACCGGCCGCCCTCGAGCGTGATCGTCCGCAGGTCCTCGGAGACGGCTGCCGGCTGGAGCAGCCGGCGGGTCCGCAGCACCGCCCGCACGTGCGGCTCGGCGCCGATCTCGGCGCGCCGCTTGTCACCCATCGCGATCGCCTCCAGCCCCCGGTACGCCACGATCATCGGCCCGGCCGGCGCCGTCGGCAAGGCGGACGACGCAGAGCAGCGGCTCGTCCACGGCGAACGGGTCGAGCCCGATCCTGCCGGAGTCGAGGCCGAGCCGCTCGGCGGTCTGCTCGAGCATCCCCTGGTGGACCCCGCAGACGACCGCGCGGTGCTGGCGGGCGACCTCCTCGAATGGGCACCGCCGGAGCCAGATCCGGTCCCGCCGCGGCCGCTCCGGAGCGAAGCCGAGCCGGTAGAGGAGGCTGGCCAGCGCCTCCACGGGGTCGACGCCTGGCAGCGCGCCGCCGCCCTCCGCCCCGGCGAGCTCCTCGGACCACCGCTGCCCGGCCTGCCGCGCGGCCGCGGCCGGGTCGGCCGCCTCGCCGATGTGGCCCGCCAAAACGCTCGCGAGCTGGCGCAGGTGGGCGAGGTCGTCGTGGCCCCCGGCATCGGCGCCCTCCGCGGCTGCCGGCGGGGGGGCGGCGGCGTAGCGCAGCGACGGCCGCCCGGCGCGGGCCTCGCGCTCGACGGTCCTGGTCACGAGGCCGGCGGTCACCAGCAGCGCGAGGTGGGACCGCGCGGTGCTCTCGCCGATCCCGACGGCCGCCGCCGCCTCGCCGACGGAGAGCGGGCGGCCGCTCCCGCGGAGCGCCGCGAGAAGGGCCGATCGGCTGTCGGCGGCGAGGAGCTGCGCGGTATCGCTTGCGGGCTGCACCATTGACGGGATTATAATCGCTGAAACATCCGACGCAACTGGTGCGCCGGGGACCAGGACGCGAGGCGGGACATGACGGGCAGCGGGGCGGCGCAGGGGATCCGCGGGTCGCGGAACAGCGCGATGTGGCTGGCGACACTCGGGTTCTTCGGCGGCTTCGCCGGGGTGTCGATCTTCGGGCCGCTGGTGCCCAAGTTCACGGACCTCCTGCACCTCTCCCCGTTCCAGGCGGGGCTCCTGGCCGCGATCCCCTCGCTCACCGGGTCGCTCCTCCGCATCCCGTTCGGGGCCGCGGTCGACCGCGTCGGGGGCAAGCGGCCGCTGCTCGCGCTCCTGCTCCTGACCAACGCGGGCGTCGTCGGCCTGCTCGCGCTCCTCGCGACGTCCTACCCAGGGCACATGGACGGGACGTACCCCGTGCTGATGCTGCTCGGGATGCTGATCGGCTGCGGCATCGCCACCTTCTCGGTCGGCATCGCGCAGGTCTCGTACTGGTTCCCCAACAGGGAGCAGGGCGGGGCCCTGGGCGTGTACGGCGGGCTCGGCAACACGAGCCCCGGCCTGTCCACGATGCTGCTCCCGATCGCGGTCGGATCCATCGGCCTGCTCGGCGCCTACGCCGTCTGGTTCGCCGTCCTCCTCGCGATCACGATCGTCTACGCCCTGTTCATCAAGGACGCCCCGTGGTTCCAGCTCCGCGACGCCGGGCGGCGCGTCGACGACCCAGGCCGGCTGGTCGAGCTGGGCGGCAGCGACCTCGTTCCGCGCGGGAGCGCCGTCGCGGGGCTCAAGACGGCCGCGGCGGTCCCCGCCACCTGGGCGCTCGTGGGCTTCTACTTCGTCTCGTTCGGGGGGTTCCTCGCCTTCACGACGTGGCTCCCCTCCTTCTGGGGCTCGATGTATCACTCGAGCCTGCGCGACGCCGGTCTGCTGACCGCTGCGTTCTCGCTCCTCGCGGCGGTGGTGCGGGTGGCCGGCGGGATGGCCTCCGACCGTCTCTCGATTCGCTACGCGCTCGTCGGGAACTTCTTCCTGATGGCGGCCGCGACGCTGGTCCTGTCCATGTCGGGCACGTTCGCCGTCTCCCTCGGTGCCACGCTGGCGGTTGGCGCTGGCATGGGCCTCCAGAACGCGATCGTGTTCAAGCTGGTGCCCTCGTATGTCCCCTCTGCGGTCGGCGGGGCGTCCGGGTGGATCGGCGGGATCGGCGCGCTCGGCGGGTTCGTGATCCCGCCCGTGATGGGCATCGTCACGGGCTTGGTGACCGGTCCCGAGGCCTACGCCCGGGGCTTCCTCCCGTTCGTCGCTCTGTCGCTCGCCGCCCTCCCGCTCGTCTGGTGGCTCGACCGCTGGGGCGCCGCGCGGCGCAGCGCGCCCGCCACCGCGACCGCCTGACGACCGGCGCACCACGTCCGGATCCACGCCCGCACACCGGAGACTGACCGATGGACCCGCGCCCGCACGCGTACCTCCCCCGCATCTACAACGACCTCCGCGCGGAGCACCCCGAGGTGGCCGCCGCGTACGACGCGCTCGGCGCGGCCTGCCGCGGGGCCGGCCCGCTGAGCGAGCGCGACCAGCGCCTGGTCAAGCTGGGGATCGCCATCGGGCTCTCGTCCGAGGGCGCTGTGCGCTCGCACGTGCGCCGGGGTCTGGCCGACGGCCTGGGCCGCGACGAGCTGCTGCACGCCGTCGCGGTCGCCGTGCCGACGGCGGGGTTCCCGGCGACCGCCGCGGCCTACCGATGGGCGCTCGACGTCCTCGAGGCGGACGGCGCGTCCGTGGAGGCCGCAGAGTGAGCGGGGCGGCGGTCGTGCGCGACATCCGCTCCGAGGTCGAGGTGCCCCGCGGCGGCATCCTGAGCCGGACGGTGCATGCCGACGAGCACGCGTCGCTCACCCTGTTCGCCTTCGACGAGGGCCAGGAGCTGACGTCGCACACGGCGAGCCGGGCTGCGAGCATCGAGGTGCTCGAGGGCGAGGCGGAGATCGGGGTCGGCGAGGAGGTCCACGCCCTCGGCGTGGGCGGCTCGGTCGCGCTGCCGCCTCGGGCGCCACACTCGGTCCGGGCGACGACGCCGGTTAAGCTGGCGCTGCTCCTGTTGGGCAGGGCATAGTCCGGCCCACCCGGGACAGACGAGGCGAGCCTCGCGTGATCGTCCAGGTCGCCTCCGGCCTCGCGCTCCCGGGTAGGCAGGGCGAGCTGCGGTCGGCACTCGCGAGGGCCATCGGCGGTGGCCGCGCCGCCCCTGGCCTCCGCTACTGCAAGCTCGGCCGGCGGATCGAGGGCGGCTCGACCCGCTTCGTCGTCATCCTGGAATGGGCGACATCGCGCGACCTCAACGCCCTCGGGGCCGACGAGGACGTGAGCGCCTGGATCGAGCAGGCCCGCGCCTGCGTCGACGTGGCTTCGGTCGAGGTCGCCTGGTGGGAGGCCCTCGACGTCGACTTCCACGCCGAGACCGGCGAGCCCCTGCACCCCTGATCCCGGCTCCCGGCCCGCATCGCTGCCGGGAGCCCGCGAATGGGTAGCGACGCCCGGCGGCCTCCACTTGGCCCGTCCACTCGAGCGTGGCGGCGGGCTGGAGCCCCGAGCGGCTAGTGGCCGATGACCGGTTCCACCGGGTACGGTTGGAGGATCTCGCCGCCGCCGGGGGTCACCCGGTAGACGTCCTCGATGCGCGCGCCGCCGAAGCCCGGGATGGCGAGCACCGGGTGCCCAATCGTGACGGTCATCCCCTCGACGAGCGGCACGTTCCGGTGCGGCGGGATGATCGTGGACGCCGGCACCTCCTCAAACCGCAGCCCGATCCCGTGGCCGATGCCGTTGACGTGGTACGCCTCGAGGCCGTGCGCGGAGCAGGTCCGCCGGGCCTCCTCGTCGAGGTCCGCGACGGTCGCCCCAGGCCGCATCGCACGGCGGACGGACTCCACGAGCTCCGTGTACGTCGCCAGCAGCTCGGCCTGGCGGGCGTCCGGCTCCCCGAGCACGAAGGTCCGCGCGAGGTTGGCGCAGTAGCCCTCGACCATCGGCGTGAGGTCGACGATGACCATCTCGCCGGCCTCGAGCGCCCTCGGGCTGATCCTGCCGTGGAGCATGCACGTCTCGACGCCGAAGGTGACGTAGATGGGGGTGCTGGTCCGCTCGGCGCCCGCGCGCATCATCGCGCACAGCGCCTCGGTGGCGACCTCGCGGGCGGTGACACCCGGCCGGAGCAGCTCGCGGACGCGGTCCATCCCGACGCCGGCGACCCGCTGCGCCTCGCGCAGGAGGGCGAGCTCGCCCGCGTCCTTGACCATCCGCAGCGGGTCCATCACGGGGTCCGACGAGACCAGCTCGACCTGCGGGTTGACCCGCCGGAACAGGTCCACGAGGAACGCCGGCGTCTCGAACCACAGCTGCATGCCGACCCTGGGGCGGCCGGCGCCCGCGGCCGCGCCCTCGGCCGCAACGACCTCGCGCAGGCGGCCGACGATGTCGTGGATCTGGCCGCCGACCGAGCCGAACACTAGGACCTGCCCCTCCGGGTAGAGCGCCCGCAGCTCGGGCTCCTCGCCACTGAACGCGATGAGCTCGGGCGGTCCCACGGCGGGCAGGATGGCCCGCGGCTGGGTGCGGTCCTCGCCGAACAGATAGCGGTAGTCGTCGTGGTTCATGACGACGATGGCGGCGAGGCCCGCCTCGCGCATCCGCTCCTGGACCCGCGAGATCCGGTCGTGCCGGACGTCCATCATCCCGCTCCCTTCCATCGGCGCGTTGGGGCGTGACCCATTCTACGGCTCGGCTCGCATGTCTTCGCCGGGCGCCGAAAGTCGTCGGCTCCCAGCCACGTCGCGGGCTATGGGGCCTTGCCGGTCTCGGGGGCGATGCCCGTCGATGACCTCCCACCAGGCGGTGATTTGGGAAGACCTACGATATAGTGTACACAATTCCTCTTGACGCACGGACGCGATGGCGTCAGCCTACCTTCATGGTCGTGACGGTTAGGACCCTCAGGCGCAACCTCGCGGACTACGCGGACCGCGCCGCTCGCGGCGAGAGCATCGTGGTCCTCCGTCACGGCCATCCATGGGCGATGCTCCGGCGGCCGCTCCCCGGGGAGCGGTGCCGGGCGGCGTCGGTGACCGCGTTCCGCCAGGACCTCCGCGGGGGTCTGCTGCGGGCGCGCAGGGCGCCGGTGGCCCTCACCTGGCGGGGCCGGCCGCTCGGCGTCGTTGTGTGCGACGTGCCGGCTGGGTTTGTGCTGCTCGAGGAAGAGGAGGATCTGCTGTGACGTTGGGGCGCGAGGTCGAGGCCCTCGGCATGCGCGAGGTGCGCGAGCGGATCCGGGCGGTGGTCGCCCGGACGGCCGACTCGGGGCCGCTCGTGGTCATGCAGCACGGCGAGCCCGCCGCGGTCCTCCTCCGCTTCGAGGAGGCCGAGCGCTGGGGCCGCGTCGAGCGGGGCCTGGCGGCGCTCCACGGGCTCGAGGTGTACCCCGAGCTCGTCCGCGGCACGGCGCAGATGGGCGCCGCGGTCCGCGGCGAGCTGCGGCCGACCCGCGCCGCCGTCCGCGCCCTCGACGAGCAGCCGCGCGAGATCCTCGGGCCGCTCGCGACCGTCCAGATCACGGACCTCCGCGAGAGACTGGCGTCCTGCCTCGACGAGGTGGCGGGCGGCCGGGCGCTCACCGTGGTGTCGAGCGGGAGGTTCGCCGCGACCCTGGTCAGCCCGCGCGAGTTCGACCGGATCCGGCAGCTCGGCCGGGCGGTCGCGTGGTTCGCCGCGGCGGGCCTCGACCTCGCGTCGGCAGGCGATGCCGAGGTGGCCGCGTTCGTGGTCGAGTACCGCCGCGGCGGCGCGTCGCGGGCCGGGTCCGCCGCGGGCTGACGGCGAGGGAGCGAGGCGATGGATCGACTGCGCTCGCGAACCAAGGCCGCGGCCGGCGCGACACTTGCGCTCTCCGCGACGGTGGCCGCGTGGCTCGCCGCTGCGCCGCTGGCCCGCGCCGCGGACGCCGTGCCCAAGGGCGCCCGCGACGCCCTCGCCCCGGTCACGGCCATGATCGGGACGCTCGTCGCCATCGGCATCGGGCTCGGGGTCGCGGTCTGCACCGCGGTCATCGTCTGGGGCGGCATCGAGAAGATGCTGGCAGGCTCGAACTCGGAGGCGGAGCACCGCGCCGCACGCCGGATCAGCAACGGGATCATGGGCCTCGTCTGGATGATCGTCGCCAGCGTGGTGGTGTCCGTGATCGCTGCGATCGCCGTCGCGTACGGCCTCATCGCGAAGCCCTTCTGACG
>JAJYMP010000275.1 GCA_021786915.1 Chloroflexota bacterium | reverse complement strand
CTTCCGCGAGATCATGGAGGGCCTCGAGGGCCGCGTGATCGTCGCCACCTTCGCCTCGAACATCGCGCGCATCCAGCAGGTGTTCGACGCGGCCGCCACGTTCAACCGCCAGGTTGCCGTGGTCGGGCGGTCGATGGAGCAGAACACCCGGATCGCGACCGATCTCGGCTACCTGACCTACGCCCCGTCGCAGCTGCTGCCCAAGGACAAGATCAACGAGCACCCGGCACACCGGACGGTCATCGCCACCACCGGGGCCCAGGGCGAGCCGATGTCGGGTCTGGCGCGGATGGCGAACCGCGACCACCGCTTCGTGGAGATCCAGCCCGGCGACACGGTCATCGTCTCGGCCAGCCCGATCCCGGGCAACGAGGAGTACGTGGCCCGGACGATCGACAACCTGTTCAAGTCGGGCGCGAACGTCTACTACCACGCCATCAAGCGGGCGCACGTCTCCGGGCACGCGAGCCAGGAGGAGCTCAAGCTGATGCTCGGGCTGACCAAGCCCACGCACTTCATCCCGATGCACGGCGAGTTCCGGATGCTGGTCCAGCACGGCCGGCTCGCGATCGAGACCGGCGTGAAGCCCGAGAACGTGTTCATCATCGAGAACGGGACGCCGATCGAGATTCTGCCCGACCAGACGGCACGCCGCGGGACGCCGGTCGCCGCCGGGTACGTCTTCGTGGACGGCCTCTCGGTGGGCGAGGTTGGCGACGTGGTCCTGCGCGACCGGCGCGCCCTCGCCAACGACGGCATGTTCATGGTCGTGGTCCAGGTGGACAAGCAGACCGGCCGGGTCGTCGGCCGCCCCGAGATCATCACCCGCGGCTTCGTCCACGGGAACGAGGAGGACCCGATCATCGAGGAGGCGATCCGCCGGATCCGGCAGGCCGTCGACAACCCCGACGACCGGATCTCCGAGATCGCGCTGCTCAAGAGCCAGATCAAGGACGGCCTGTCGCGCTTCCTGTACGAGCAGACGAAGCGCCGGCCGATGGTCTTCCCGGTCGTGGTCGAGGTCTAGGGGTGGCCCAGCGCCGACGCTCCAGCAGCAGCCGCTCGACTGCCTCGCGTCGCAGGTCGAGGTCGTCATCGCGCGGCCTGAGCCTGCCCTCGATCGTCGTCAGCCCGGAGGTTGCGCGCTCGCTGTTCGGGCTCGTGCTGCTCGTCCTGGGCGTCGTGGTCCTGATCATGATCTTCCTGCCCGCCCAGCAGGGGACCCTGACCGAGTGGGCACAGAAGACGGTCAACCCGCTGTTCGGCAGCGGCCGCTACCTGCTGCCGCTGCTTCTCATCGGCGGCGGCGCCTACGTCGAGTGGGGGAGCGCGCCGCCGTCGGGCTGGCAGTGGCGGTTCGTGGCTGGCGGCGTGGCCTACCTCGCGTTCCTCGGGGTGCTCGAGTACCTGCCGGTGCGCGGTGGCGGCCGGATCGGGACATTTCTCGCGAGCAGCCTGGAGCACGTCCTCGGCAGCCCGGTGAGCCTGGTCGTGCTGGCGGGCGTGATGGTGGCGGCCACGCTGATCGTGATCCAGCGGCCCCTCCGTGCATTGATCGACCCGGTGGTCGGGGCCGGCAAGTCGATCTCGAGCACGGTCGCATCGGCGCGGCCGGTCGTCGAGGGCACGGCCGCCGTCACGGGACGCCACGGGCGGACACCCGGCAACGGCGCCTCCGCGCTGGACCCCGGCGATGCCGGCGGGGCGACGGTCCGCCGCGGCCGGGCGCCGCGCCTCGCGCCGGGCGACGCTCCGGGCCAGACGGGCCTGTTCGGCATGGACACGGCCCAGACGCCCCCTGCGATCACCGCGCCCGCGCCCATCTCCGCCACGATCGCGCCCCAACGCGTCCTCGGTGCGAACGCCCCAGACGGCGCGGGGATCGCGGCCGGGCTCGCGTCGAAGCCCGATGCGGGCCCCCACCCGCTGGACCGCGACGGCGACGGCGTCATCGAGGCCGGCGACGCTCCCTCAACCCGGGCGGGCGTGGCCTGGAGCCTGCCGGGCCTGGACCTGCTCGAGATGGACCGCGTGCCCGCACCGGGGGACGGGGCCAGTCGCGAGGCGATCCACCGGCACAACGAGACGCGGATCATCGAGAAGCTGGCCAGTTTCGGCATCGAGGCGAGCATCGTCGGGCGCAATGCCGGACCCGTCGTCACCCAGTACGAGGTCCAGCCGGCGCCCCACGTCAAGGTCAGCCGGATCGAGGCGCTCTCGGACGACCTCGCCATGGCACTCGCCGCGCGGAGCATCCGCATCGAGGCGCCGATCCCGGGCAAGAGCGCGGTTGGCATCGAGATCCCCAATGCGGAGTTCAACGTCGTCTCGCTGCGGCGCATCTTCGACGAGGTGGACTTCGGGCCCAGCGGCTCGAAACTGATGTTCGCCCTCGGCCGGGACGTCGCCGGCAAGGCAACCGCGGTCGACCTCGCCCGGATGCCGCACCTGCTGATCGCGGGCGCAACCGGCTCCGGCAAGAGCGTCATGGTGAACGCCCTGATCACGAGCCTGCTGTGCAAGGCCGACCCGACCGAGGTCCGGATGATCCTGATGGACCTCAAGCGCGTGGAGCTCGCCGGGTACAACGGGCTGCCGCACCTGTACGTGCCGGTGATCACGGAGCCCGAGCGCGCGAAGTCCGCCCTCAAGTGGGCGGTCAACGAGATGGAGAACCGCTATCGGCGGTTCGCCGGCGCGACGGCCCGCAACATCAAGGGCTTCAACGAGACGCGGGCGGACCCGGCCGACCGCATGCCGTACATCGTGATCGTCATCGACGAGCTCGCCGACCTGATGATGCGCGAGGGCAAGAACATCGAGGACCCGATCGTCCGCCTCGCCCAGAAGGCGCGCGCGACCGGCATCCACATGGTCCTGGCCACGCAGCGGCCGTCGGTCAACGTGGTCACCGGGCTGATCAAGGCGAACTTCCCGTCGCGGATCGCGTTCGCGATGGCCAGCCAGATCGACAGCCGCACGATCCTCGACGCGCCCGGGGCAGAGGACCTGATCGGCCGTGGCGACATGCTCTACCAGCCGTCGGACCTGCCGCGGGCGATGCGGCTCCAGGGCGTGTTCGTCGCCGACCCCGAGATCAACCGGATCACCGAGCACTGGCGGTCCCAGATGGACGGGGAACCGCACTACGACCTCTCGATCATCACCTCTGACGACGAGTCCACGGGCAACGTGAGCGACATGCCCGAGGAGGAGGCCGATCGCCTGCTGCCGGATGCCGTTTCGGTGATCCGGGAGTACGATCGTGCCTCGGCGTCCCTGCTCCAGCGGCGCCTCAAGGTTGGCTATGCACGCGCGGCCCGGATGATCGACCAGCTGGAGTCGCGCGGATACGTGGGGGCGTTCGACGGGTCGAATGCCCGGGTGGTCCTCCGTCGTGACGACGGTCCGGCCGCCGAGGACGAGGACGACGCATGACCGCTCGCGACGAGGCACGGCGAGTTCGCGCTGAGGCGCGTGACGGGGCCCGGGGCTTCGCGCCCGATGCCGGACCCACGCTGCCTGAACGGCTGATCGCCGCCCGCGAGCACAAGGGCGTGGACCTTCTGCGCGCCGAGCGGGAGACGAAGATCCGGGCGCGCTACCTGGCGGCCCTCGAGGCAGGCGACTACGGCGACCTGCCGGGATCGGTCTACACCAAGGGGTTCCTGCGCAACTACGCGCTGTACCTCGGGCTCGACCCGGAGGACGTCACGCGCCAGTGGAAGCACGAGCGGGGCGACCTCGCGATGCCCGCCGAGCCCGTGCTCAACGTGCCGCGCCCGCTCGAGGCGCCGCGCCAGGGCTTCACGATCTCGCCGGTCCTCGTGGTGGCCGCGCTCCTGCTGGTCCTGATCGCCGCGTTCGGCGTGTACATCGGCGTCCAGCTGCTGCGCTACAACAAGCCGCCCACGATCGAGGTCACCGATCCTGCCCAGGCGGTGATCAACGTGCCTGACGGGACCACCTCGTACACGCTCCGAGGCACCTCGATCGCCGGCGCCTCGATCACCATCACCGATCCCGGCCTCAGCCAGCCCTACACGGTGTCCGCGGACGGCGCCGGGCGCTGGACCGTGGACGTCGAGCTGCGTCGGGGCCGCAACGAGTTCGACGTCAGCGCCGTGGACCCCGAGACGGGCAAGCCCTCGGATACGACCGTGAAGCTGTTCATCACGGTCCCGGTCGCTGCGGTGGAGGCGCCGGGGCTGGCGCTCGACTCGCCAGCGGAGGGCGCCCGCTTCGCCAACGGGGCGATCCCGGTGAACGGGACGACGACCAACGCGGCCAAGGTGATCGTGACCGCGAACCAGGTGGCCGCCCAGTCCGGCTCGTCGTCGGCCACGCCGTCCGCGAAGCCCGGCGCCTCGTCCCCGCCGTCTGCCAAGCCGAGTGCGTCGGCCGCTCCGGGCGGGTCCGCGTCGCCGGGGCCAAGCGCAACGCCGGACGTGGGACCGGTGACCGTGGACGTGGCCTCGGACGGCTCCTTCGAGACCCCGGTCAATCTGTCGGCCGGCAACTGGGAGATCGTGGTCACGGCGGTGTCGGTCGACGGCAAGACCACGTCCCTCTCGCGCCACGTGTCCATCCAGTACCAGGGCGTCAACGTCGTGATCCAGATCAAGGGCGCGCGAGCGTGGCTCAAGGTCTGGGTCGACGGGACCATCTCGCCGGTCACGGGCGCGGCGGGCGTCGTCTACGACCCGGGCAAGACCCTGACCTTCGCCGGCCAGCACACCGTCGAGGTCCGCACGGGCAAGTCGAGTGCCACGTACTTCACCGTGAACGGCCAGAGCCTCGGGCGCATGTCGACCGCGGGGAACCCTGAGACGTGGCTCTTCGCGCCGCCCAGCCCGCCGGCCAAGACGAACCGGACGTAGCCATGCCCGACACGCTGGAGGAACAGGCCCGCCTCCTCCAGGAGGCCTGCCTCGCTCGTGGCCTGACCGTCGCCACCGCCGAGTCCTGCACGGGCGGCCTCGTGGCCCACCTGATCACCCAGGTGCCGGGCTCGTCGGGGTACTTCCGGGGCGGCGTCGTGGCCTACAGCGACGAGGTGAAGGCATCGCTGCTCGGGGTCCCGGGCGAGGCGCTCAGCAAGCATGGCGCCGTTTCAGCCCAGGTGGCGGTCGCGATGGCGGAGGGCGCCCGCGCCAGGCTCGCGGCAGACCTCGCGGCGAGTGTGACAGGCGTCGCGGGCCCGGACGGGGGCAGCGACGCCAAGCCGGTCGGCCTCGTCTACGTGGCGGTGGCTGGCGGCGAGGCACCCGTCGTGCAGCGGTTCGCCTGGCCGCACGACCGCGAGGGCAACAAGCGGGCCAGCGCCGAGGCCGCCCTGCGGATGCTGATCGAGGCGGCCGAGGCGCGCCGGTGACGGTTCGCGGCGCTGGCGAGATCGGCCTGGGCCTGGCGCCCGCCCGACCCGCCCGGCCGATCGTGGCGGGCGAGCGCATCCACATCGTGGGCGCCCAGGGTGCGGGCGCGTCCGCCGCCGCGCTGCTGGCCGCGTGGGCCGGTGCGGATGTCGACGGCTGCGATCCGGGCGGCCCAAGCCAGTACACGCCGGCGCTCGACGCGGTCG
Source organism: Chloroflexota bacterium (assembly GCA_021786915.1). The sequence continues at coordinate 1,199 of JAJYMP010000275.1, read as the reverse complement.
GCGTCCACGTCGCCCCTGCGCACGACCCGTCGCACGTCGCCGGGCCGCGCCGTCCGGCGAGGCTCGCGGTCACCAAGGCGCTCACCGCGATCGATCCCGACAACTCGGAGCTCGCGGCGGCGCGCGAGGCGGGCATCCCGCTCGAGCCCTGGCAGCAGGTCGTCGCCGATGCGGCGCACGGGCGGTTGCTGATGGCCGCGGCCGGGACGCACGGCAAGAGCACGAGCGCCGGCTGGCTCGTCCACACGCTCGCCGCGATCGGCGCGGACCCGGCTGCCTTCGTGGGAGCGCTGCTGCCGGCCCCGCTCACGGGCATCGGGCTGCCCGCGACCGCCCGCCGCGGCGCCGGCGAGGCATTCGTGGTGGAGGCGGACGAGTACGCCGGCAACTTCGACCCGTACCGGCCGGACGTGACGGTGCTGACGTCCGCCGAGTGGGACCACCCCGACGTCTTCGCCGACCGGGACGCCGTGCTCGCCTCGTTCGAGGCGTGGATCCGTCGGGCCGCGGAAGGTCGCTCGCCCGCCGACCGCACGCCGGTCCTGGTGGCGAACGTGGGCGACGCCGGCGTGGCGGCGCTGGTGCGGCGGCTGGGCGACTGGCCCGGGCGCATCCTGCGGGTGGCGCTCGACGCCGCGCCCGGCGCGGCCGACCTGACGGGCCGCATCCTCGCCGCCGAGCCCGACGGGACGCTGCTCCGCGTGGAGCTCGGCCCGTCCGACCCCAGCAACGCCCACGGCTCCAGCGACGCCCGCGAGGTCCGCCTCCCGACGGCCGGCCGCCACAACGCGGCGAACGCGCTGGGGGTCATCGGCGCCTGCCTCGCGGCGGGGCACGCCATCGGGGGCGTCCTCGGGGCGGTCGCCTCGTTCCCAGGCGTCGTGCGGCGGCTGGAGCGCAAGGGCGAGGCGGCGGGCGTCGTGGTGTACGACGACTACGGCCACCACCCCACGGCCATCCGCGAGACGCTCCCGGCCGTGCGCCAGCGCGAGCCCGGCCGGCGGGTATGGGCGGTCTACGAGCCGCTGACCTACCACCGGACTGCCGCCCTGCTCGACGACTTCGCCGAGGTGCTGGCCACGGCCGACGCGGTCGCGATCGCCGACATCTGGGCCGGCCGCGACCCGGACACCACGGTCGCGAGCTCGGCCGGGCTGGCCGACGCCGTCGCGCGCCTCCACCCGGGGCTGACGGCCGAG
>JAJYMP010000778.1 GCA_021786915.1 Chloroflexota bacterium | reverse complement strand
GCCGAATGGGCTCGCGCTGGTCGGCGTGCTCTACCAGGACAGCCCCGACGCGGCGCGCAAGTTCGCGGCCGAGTTCTCGGTGACCTACCCGACCCTGCTCGACCCTGACGGCAGAACGGCGATCGACTACGGGCTGACGGGCATCCCCGAGACGTTCTTCATCGACCGGTCGGGGGTCATCCGCGGGCACCAGGTCGGCGCCCTGACGCAGGCCGACCTGGACGCGAAACTGCAGACCATCGTCGGGCCATGAGACCGCGGGTCGGTCAGGTCGCCGTCTCGGTCGTGCTTGCCGCAGTCGTACTGCTGGTGGCCGGGACGGCGTGGCTGGCGGCGCCCGGGCCGCGGGATCCGTCGGCTCGGGCGCGCGCCATCGAGACGACGCTCCGCTGCCCGACGTGCCAGGCCACGTCAGTCGCCGACTCCCCCGCCATGGCCGCGAGGCAGATGCGGCAGGTCGTCGAGCAGCAGCTCCGGGACGGTCGGACTGACGATGAGATCCGAGCCTACTTCGCAGACCGCTACGGACCCTGGATCCTCCTCGACCCAGGGTCCGGGGGGGCCGCAGCCATCGTGTGGCTCCTGCCCGGTGCGGTTCTCCTGGGCGGCGCGCTGCTGCTCGTCCGGCGGGGCCGGCGAGCACCCATGGCACCATCGCCAGAAGCCCGGCAGGATGTCCAGCCGCGACGGCGGGCCGCAGAGCTCGGGCTCCTCGCCACGATGCTCGTGGCGCTCCTGGCGCCGATCCCGTCCGCGCTCGGGAGCCGCGCCGCCGGGACGTCGTCGAGCGGTGGCGCGCCGGGCGCTTCGCCGTCGATCGCCGACCTTGAGGCCTGGGTGGCCGCGAACCCGAGTGACGCTGAGGCCCTGACGCAGCTCGGCGACGCGCTTCTGGCATCAGGGAACCTCGCCGAGGCTTCCGGGCGCTACCAGTCGGCGCTCGCCGCCGATCCGACAGCTGCCGGCCCGAAACTGGGCCTTGCGGCGATCCTGGTGGAGTCCGGGCGGGCCGACGTGGCTGCGCCGCTCATCGACAGCGTCCTCGCGGGGAAGGGTCGAGACGCCGACGCGCTGCTCATGAAGGTGCTCGCGGACGCGCAGCTCTATGGGCCGAGCGACGCCCGAACTCACGTCGACGCCTCCCGGTTCCTTGCGGCCGCAGGGCCGGACGACCCGCGACGGACCACCGTCGAGGCGATCCTGGCCGGTGACGCATCCGGTCCCCCACCCACGGAGTACCCGGGCACTGGCTCCTCGAATCCGTGAAGCGCTCCTGCCCGGGCAAGGCGGCCCGGGCAGGAGCGCTTCTGCGCGGGGGTGCCCTGCGCGGCTGTTCTCAGCCGCCCATGCCAGGCATGGCCGTCATGCCAGGCGCCGCCGTGTGCGAGGGTGCGGTGGGCGCCGCCGAGGAGGAGGTCGAGGACGCGCTCGGGGACGCGGACGGCGCTGCCGTGGTGCCGCCGGAAGCCGTCACCACGATCGGCACGATGAGTCCGCCGGGCTCTTCGCCGTTGTTGGTGACGTGGTGGAGGTCGTGGCAGTGGAAGAGCCAGGTACCCGGCGTCGAGGCCAAGACGACCACGTCGTAGGTGTCACCCGGCGCCACATCAAGCGTCGTGATCCGCTGGGGCTGCGGCAGGGCCTCGCCGTCCTTGGCCACCACGGCCATGTCGAGTCCGTGAAGGTGCATGGGGTGGAGGGTCTGGCTGGGATTGATGATGCGGAGCCGGACCAACTGACCCTGGCGAACCGAGATTGGCGCGGTGGCGGGGTACGACTTGCCGTTGATCGTGTAGTAGTTGTAGTCCATGCTCATGGCGCCCATCGACGCCATATCCGTGCCGACCATCCAGTTGCCGATCGCGAGGACCTGCTCGACGTCGGCAGCGATCGGGTCAGGCCCGGCCGGGTCGATGATGAAGGGCGCGTACAGCCCCCGATCGATCTGCTCGCGGCTCTTCGGGCCGTGCGCGTGGTACATGAACGTGCCGGCGTGCGACGCGGTGAAGCGGTACGTGTAGGTCGCGCCCGCCGCGATCGGGTCCTGCGTGACGCCGGCGACGCCGTCCTGGTCGTTGGGGACGTGGACGCCGTGCCAGTGGATTGACGTTGCTTCGGGCAGGTTGTTCTTGACGTTGACCACCACCGCGTCGCCCTCCTGCACCCTGATGGTGGGGCCGGGGACCGTCCCGTTGACGGCGACGGCCTGCGTCGTCACGCCGGGCACGAGCTCCCAGGAGGTCTCGCTGATCGCGAGGTCGAACGTCCTCGTCTTGCCGGTCGGCGTGATGGGCTTGCCGGCGAGCAGCTGTTCGAGCGACGCGCGGGTTGCGAGGCCAGATCCCGCCGCCTTCGAGCTGTCCGTCGGGCCATCGGACTTGGCGGCCGCGAGGGCATAGCCGCCGATGGCACCGGCCGCGACCGCGGCGACGACCGCAGCGACACTGACTACCGTGGGGACGCGCAACGACATGCAGAACTCCAAGTGGCAGGCACCAGCGGGCGCAGGCGCTCAGGTGGAGGGTCGCCGCTGAGCATGAGCTCAGGCTGAACGCGGCCTGAGAGTCGGCCGAGGGGCCGGGCGTGGCGGCTGACGCCAGGGCTTCGGCCCCGGCACGTCGCTGCGTCTCGACGTTCGTCCGAGCAGGCGTCCTGGCCGATGTCGTCGGCCAGGACGCCCTATGCCTGTCAGGCTGGCGTCGGGGCCTCGAGCGCGATGGCTACTGGCGTCTCGCTGCTCAGCAGGTCGAGCACCGGGCAGTGCGCATCCACGTGGGCCTTGAGCCGCTCGAGCTCAGCGTGAGGCGCCGGGCTATCGAGGCGCACGGTGCCGCGGATCTCGCGGAAGCCCGGGCGCACCGACCGGTCCACCCCGAAGAACCCGCGCAGGTCGATGTCGCCCTCGAGCGACACGGCCACCCCGTCGAGCGGGACGCCCAGGTGGTCCGCGTGGAGCCGGTAGGTGATCTCCTGGCACGATGCGAGGGCCAGCAGCGCGTACTCCACCGGGTTGGGCGCGGTGTCGGCTCCGCCCAGGCTCGGCGGCTCGTCCACGCCCAGCGCGAACGTGCGGATGCGGGCCTCGCTGCGGAGCCCCGCCGTTTGGCGGCTCGTGACGCGGAAGGTGTGGACGCCAGCGCCGTCCGGCGCCGAGGCCAGGGCCTCGCGGGTGGAGGCGACGAGGGGCGCGAAGGCGAACTCGGTCATGGTCGGACTCCCAGGGTGCGTCTGAGGAAGGCAAACGACGAGTGGGAGGTCCCGGCCTGCGGGCGGTGGAGTCCGGCGGGTGCCCGTCGCGTTGCCCTGAGGAGCGATGGGGCCGCAGTCAGTGCTGCGATCCCGGGACCTCGGCCCGAGGCCCCGGGCGACGGTCAGCGACCGGTCGCGCGTCCTCGGGCCCCGTCCTCAGCGCGGCGGGGCCGCCGGCGCATACACATCATCCCCATGGATCGGACGGGCGAGGTCATGCGCGGACCCTACCGGGCGCGGAGTTGCGGGGCAAGGTGCGCCCGGGTGCCGGTCTGGATTCAGTCGGATCGCCTCGGAGGACTCTCCGCCCGGCGGCCGGGCGGCCGGCGGGCGTCACGACGCCGCTCGCCGAGCGGGCCGGGGAAGGAACGCCGGGGTGACGGCAGCATATGCCTCGTACCGCGCCCCGAACTGGGCCCGCATCTCGCGCTCCTCGGTCCGGGCGAGCCGCCGGTATGCAAGCGCGAGCAGCGGGAACATCACGAGCGTGACGAGCGTGGGCCATTGGACCAGCAAGCCGACCATCAGCAGGACGAAGGCGACGTACTGCGGGTGGCGGATGCGTGCGTACGGACCCGTGACGGCGAGCTCGCCGGCCCGCTGCGCGCGCCAGAGGACCGGCCAGGATCGCGCGAGCAGGAAGAACGACCCGCCCATGAGGATGTAGCTCACGAGGTGGAACGGGCTGACATGCGGGTCTCCGGTCCAGCCGATCAGGTCGTTGAGCAGGTGGCCGCCCGCGTGCGTCGCCGTTAGCTGCGGGAACACCCCGCCCAGGACGCCCGACAGGACGTAGATGGTCAGCGGGAACCCGTACATCTCGGCGAACAGCGCCACCACGAACGCCGAGAAGGAGCCCATCACCCGCCAGTCGCGGCGCGTCTGCGGCCTGAACAGGGTCGCCGCGAAACCGATGAGGAGCGCAGAGTCTAGGACGACGAGCACCCAGAGCCCGCCACCGAAGTCGGACACGGTCGACCTTTCGAGCGCCCGCGGCCAGTCTCGGCCGCGACGAAGGCGCACCGAAAGGCTGACGCGCGCACATGAGGCGCCAGTGAGACGTCGCTGAGACATCGAGCGGCAGATCCACCAAGGGTTACGGCGCCTTCGAAACGTCTCACCGGGGTTTCACAGGGCGCTCACGTCCGGTGCCGAGCATTCGGGCTTGCAAGAGCGCTCGGGTATGTCGCGGCTGCGGATGCCGTGGCGGGATCCGGGGCCGGAGCTACGGGAGGTGCGTGATGGTCATGACTCAGCGGGCGACATCCCCGACACGGCCCGCGCCCGCCACCGCAGACACGCGAGCGATGCGGCGCTGGTGGGCACTCGGCGCGATCAGCCTGTCCATCTTCGTGCTCGCGCTCGACGTCACCGTCCTCTCCGTCGCCCTGCCGACGCTGGCCGGAGCCCTCGGCGCCTCCGAGGCCGAACTCCAGTGGTTCGTCACGGCCTACATCCTCGCCCTGGTGGGCGCCGTGCTGCCGGCCGGGCTCGTCGGCGACCGCATCGGGCGCAAGGCGCTCCTCGTCGGCGGCCTGGCTCTGTTCCTAGCCGGGTCCGTCGGCGCAGCGTACACGACCAGCTCCGGGGCCTTCATCGTCGCCCGGGTCGTCCTCGGCCTCGGCGGCGGCGCGGTCATCGTCATGGCCGTCTCGCTCGTCACGGTCATGTTCGATGAGGCGGAGCGTCCGAAGGCGGTCGGCATCTGGTCCGCTGCGAACTTCCTGGGGCTCCCGGCCGGCCCGATTCTCGGCGGCTGGATTCTCTCCAATGCGTGGTGGGGCTGGATCTTCCTGATCAACGTCCCGGTCGCGCTGATCGCCCTCGGCGCCGTCGTCGCGCTGGTGCCGGAATCGCGCTCGACGCGGGCGCCGCGAATCGATGTTCCGGGCCTCCTCCTGTCCGTTGCGGGCTTGGTGGCGCTGGTCTACGGCATCGTCCGCGCCGGCGAGGAGGGCTGGGGCGAAGGAGCCGCCCTCGGGTTCATGGCCGCAGGCCTTCTCGTGCTCGGAGGTTTCGCTCTCTGGGAGGCCCGGCTCGCGCGCCAGCCGGGGGGCGAGCCGCTCGTTGACCTGTCGCTCTTCCGATCGCGGAGCTTCACGTGGGGAACGGTCCTCACGGCGTTCGGGCTGTTTGGCCTCTACGGCGTGCTGTTCGTCCTGCCGCAGTACTCGCAGGCCATCATGGGCCTGGACCCGCAGGGCTCCGGTCTCCGGCTCCTGGCCTCCATCGGCGGGCTCGTGGTCGGCGCTGCTGCCTCGGACCGGGCCGCCGCACGCGTCGGGGCCAAACTCACCGTCGCCGTCGGCTTGGCGGCGCTGGCAGCCGGCCTCGGCATCGGGTCCACGATGTCCGCCGCAAGCGGCGACGGGTTTCTGGCCGGCTGGTCGTTCCTCGCCGGCCTGGGCGGCGGGTTCGCCTTCTCCACCGCCGCCTCGGCCGCCCTCGTCGAGTTGACGCCTGAGCGGAGCGGGGTCGGCTCGGCGCTCCTGCAGGCCGTCAACAAGGTCGCCCCGGCCTTCGCGGCGGCAATCATGGGAAGCTTCCTCAACGCCGCGTACCAGGCCCAGGTCCACCTCACCGGTCTGCCTGCCGCTGCGGCGGCGGCAACCCAGGGCAGCGTCTTCGGTGGCCTCGCGGTCGCGCAGCGGCTTGGCTCGGCCGCCCACCTCGCGTCGGTCCAGTCGTCCTTCGTGGCCGGCCTTGACGACGCGCTCCGGGTCGGGGCGACCGGCGTCGCCATCGGCGTCGTGGCCGCGCTCGCCTTCCTCCCGTCGCGGCGCCGAGCCGCTCTGTGAAAGCTACACGAACCACAGGTCTCGCCCGGGCGCGTCTGCCGCGCCCAGGGCCAAGCCCTTGCGAGGCCAGCGCGGCTTCCGCCACGACCGAAGGCTGAGGAAGCCCATGTCCACCAAACCACTGGCCACAACGGCCCCTCGCAGAACGGAGAGCGTGTGACGCACAAGGCATACATGATCGGCGCCGGACTCGGGAACCTGAGCGCGGCGGTCTACCTGATCCGAGACGGCAACTGGGCCGGCTCCGACATCACGCTGATGGGCATCGACCCGCACGGCGCCAACGACGGGCAGGCGGCCGCCGAGTTCGAGGCCGAGTACGGCTACGGGCGCCTCGGCAACAGCCGGGGCTTTCTCAACCGGGGCGGCCGGATGCTCAACGAGGAGACGTACGAGAACCTCTGGGACGTGCTCCGCACGATCCCGTCGCTCGAGCGCCCGGGCCTCTCGGTGACCGAGGAGATCTTCGAGTTCGACCACGCGCACCCGACCCACGACGTCGGCCGGCTCATCGACGCGACGATCGGCGTCCGCGACCACGGACCCAACGACTACGAGCACATGCAGTTCAGCCAGCGGGATCGCTTCCTGCTCACCAAGCTAATGCTGATGCCCGAGTCCCGCGAGCGGGAGCTCGACGACATCAGCATCGCGGAGTGGTTCGCGAGCAGCCCCCACCTCTTCACCACCAACTTCTGGTTCATGTGGAAGACGACGTTCGCCTTCCTCGAGGTCGACTCCGTCATGGA